>DAIDTL010000172.1:269-500 GCA_027457225.1 Ferrovaceae bacterium | reverse complement strand
GTACTATCAGGCACTTGCCTGAGGCCACTCGTTCCCGATTTTGAGCAGCTCCGTAATCGAAAAATAGGCAAAATCAAACACCTTAACGCATTGCGTAGGCCGGACTCATAATCCTTTGGTCCCTGGTTCGAGTCCAGGTGGGCCCACCAATACAAACAACGGCTTGCAGCGCATGCCGTTGCTTCCGTGTGGAATCCGTGAGCAGAATTTCTGCTCATGGCGCCGCCATGG
>DAIDTL010000172.1:0-259 GCA_027457225.1 Ferrovaceae bacterium | reverse complement strand
AGTCGAATAATCCGATCCCTTTGTCAGAATAGGTGCGAAAAATGATCCACAATCGTCAATTCAAATTAGGCTTTCATGGCGTAATGTGCAGCTTGCTCGCCTGCGTCCTGCTGCTGACCACCGATGCAGCGCTGGCGCAAGCGGCGTATCCGTCCAAGGCGATACGCTGGGTGGTGCCATTCCCGGGAAGCGGCGCCACCGACATTCTGACGCGGGTCATTGCGCAAAAGCTCTCCGAGGCCCTCGGCCAGCCGGTGAT
>DAIDTL010000171.1 GCA_027457225.1 Ferrovaceae bacterium | reverse complement strand
ACCCGAAACCGAGTGACCTATCCATGGCCAGGTTGAAGCGGGAGTAATGTCTCGTGGAGGACCGAACTCACTAGCGTTTAAAAGCTAGGGGATGAGCTGTGGGTAGAGGTGATATGCCAAACGAACTCGGAGATAGCTGGTTCTCCCCGAAATAGCTTTAGGGCTAGCGTCATGCGTTTAGTACTGGAGGTACAGCACTGAATGGGCTAAGGGGCTTACAGCTTACTGAACCCAATCAAACTCGGAATGCCAGTACTCAAGAGCATGGCAGTCGGACTCCGGGAGATGAGTTTCGGGGTCGAAAGGGAAACAGCCCAGATCATCAGCTAAGGTCCTTAAATCTACACTAAGTGGGAAACGAGGTGAGGTTACTTGAACAACCAGGAGGTTGGCTTAGAAGCAGCCACCCTTTAAAAAGTGCGTAACAGCTTACTGGTCTAGTGACCTTGCGCGGAAAACTTAACGGGGCTAAGTGTAGTACCGAAGCTATGGGACTTGCGC
>DAIDTL010000170.1 GCA_027457225.1 Ferrovaceae bacterium | reverse complement strand
AACCGTTGTGCTGCATGCTGCTTGCGAAGTTCCTGAGTTAACTGCGGGGTAACCTCGGCCAGGCCTTTGACCTTGGCAACCTTAATGTCTGTGAGCCGGATGATGTGATAGCCAAATTCCGTTTCGACCGGTCCGCGGATCTCGTCAGGCTTCATGGCAAAAACCGCTGCCTCGAAAGGCTGGGTCATCGTACCCCGTTTGAAATACCCCAAATCGCCGCCCAGGGCAGCCGAACCGGGGTCCTGAGAATATTGTTTGGCAAGCGCCGCAAACTGGGCAGGATGGGCCTGGACCTCCTCCAGAATCTTTTGGGCCCGTTCCCGCGCCGCACTGCGTTGGGTTTCTGTGGCTTTGGGAGGCACTGTAATCAGAATATGGCTGGCGCGACGGGTTTCATCCCCACCCCAGCGCACCTGGTTGGCTGGGTCAGCATAGGCCTTAGCCAGTTCTTCTGGCGTCACGGCCACATCTTGAGCCAATTGATCGGCAGACAATACCAGAT
>DAIDTL010000169.1:273-507 GCA_027457225.1 Ferrovaceae bacterium | reverse complement strand
GTTCCATCTCCATGCACAGGAACCATACCCAACAACCACCAGACCTGCGTCCAGCAATCCCCAAGAACAGAACCTGTACACACAGACTCTCGCTCAGCACACAACACTTCACGCCTCTGAACGCTTGCCCGGTTGCTGATGGGTCTCCCCATCGGTCAGACGTCGCAACCAGGCACGCCCAGAAACGCACCAGAACCTGATTCACATTGCCAAAGAACGCACCCCTCACAGGGG
>DAIDTL010000169.1:0-240 GCA_027457225.1 Ferrovaceae bacterium | reverse complement strand
AAACACCGTCACCTCCCGGCAAACGATGCTCTCGGACCCGAAACCCACACTTCTCCGCGATAGATCCAAACCCACGCACCACCCATACCTGGTGGAGACGATCGGGATCGAACCGACGACCCCCTGCTTGCAAAGCAGGTGCTCTCCCAGCTGAGCTACGTCCCCAATCAGCCATGAACAAAACCCACGGCGATCAACGCCAGCCGCCAGAAATGGTGGGCCAGGGAGGATTTGAACCTC
>DAIDTL010000168.1 GCA_027457225.1 Ferrovaceae bacterium | reverse complement strand
CTCTAGCCGCGTATTGCGCGGCTTCGGTTCCTTCTTATGATCAAGCATATCATGGCCAATAGTGCTCTTCACGATGCGCCAGCGGCACAGTGGCCTGCATCGGATTTCATCTGAAAACGACATGCCTTAAGCGCTTGCCTGAATGCGTCTTGCCGGGACAATTTCGGGACACCGCGATCGATATCTCATGGAATATTGAATGGCATTATGTGATATCAAGTGATTGATGTTTCATGCCCTATTTCTATAGGTCATTGATCGCAAACCAGGTTTTATCGCGTTCGCAATGCGAAGGTCCGGGGTTCGATCCCCCGCCGCTCCACCAATCAAATACCAGACAATTTCAGTAGTATCCCGCAGCCCGCATAACTGCGGGCTTTTTTGTTGGTATTGCAGGTGGCATGCAAATGAACAGCGCGGTTATGTGCTTCAGCCCACTACTTCGTGTCCGCAAATCACCACCGCTTCATCGCCGATCCATCGGGGTCGATGGTGCAGTCTCCGCAACCTACAATATCGC
>DAIDTL010000167.1 GCA_027457225.1 Ferrovaceae bacterium | reverse complement strand
ACTCAAGAAAACCTTGAGTCGATTTTGCGTGCTACCGCACGCGAAATCTTTAACCAAAACCACCTGATTGATTTTGCATGCTATCGCATGCTAAACCCATCAACTAAAACCACCTAGTTGATTTTGCGCGCTAACGCACGCGAAATCTGGTGGCCCGGGGCGGAATCGAACCACCGACACAAGGATTTTCAATCCTCTGCTCTACCGACTGAGCTACCAGGCCATTTGCTGCAATTATCCAGTCAACTAGTGAATTTCAGCCAACTCAGGAAGCCGCGCATTATACCGATACCGCGCCAAATAACAAACCCCGCCGAAGCGTGGTTTGTCTTTATTGCAGCTGAACCGCGAGCAGGTTCAGTTACATCATGCCTTCCATGCCGCCCATCCCGCCGCCGCCCATGCCGCCGGCAGCAGGTTTGTCTTCCGGCAACTCGGCCACCATGCAAGCGGTGGTCAGCATCAGGCCGGCGATAGAGGCCGCATTTTGCAATGCGACGCGTGTCACCTTGGTCGGGTCAACCA
>DAIDTL010000166.1 GCA_027457225.1 Ferrovaceae bacterium | reverse complement strand
CCGATGCTGGCGCGAACCCATGGCCAGACGGCCACGCCCACCACACTGGGCAAGGAAATGGCCAATGGCGTGGCACGCCTCAAGCGTCAACGACACGCCATTGCCGGCGTCTCCCTGCTAGGCAAGTTCAATGGTGCAGTAGGCAACTACAACGCCCATCTTTCGGCTTACCCCGATCTGGACTGGCTTGCAATTTCCAAGGCTTTCGTCGAAGCGCGGGGACTGGAATTCAATCCTTACACGACTCAGATCGAACCTCACGATGCCATTGCAGAATTGATGCATGCTTTCTCGCGGGCCAATACGATTCTCATCGACCTCGATCGTGACATCTGGGGATATATCTCACTGGGCTATTTCAAACAAAAACTGAAGGCAGGCGAAGTGGGCTCTTCCACCATGCCCCATAAAGTCAACCCGATCGACTTCGAAAACTCCGAAGGCAACCTTGGTCTGGCCAATGCCGTGCTGGGCCACCTTGCAGAAAAACTGCCGATTTCACGTTGGCAACGGGACCTGACGGATTCCACCGTAC
>DAIDTL010000165.1:341-618 GCA_027457225.1 Ferrovaceae bacterium | reverse complement strand
CGGAATATCTGGCCAGGCAATTGGGCGTCTCTCGCGTGGTGATGATGCTGGTGGGCGGTGGCCTGAGGGTAGCGCTGGCCACTACCCACCTGCCCCTCAGGGAGGTGCCCCAGGCCATCACCCGCGACAGTCTGGGAGAAATTCTCGACATTCTGGCTCACGATTTATCCTCCCGGTTTCATTGTGCCCACCCACGCATCCTGGTGGCTGGACTCAATCCTCACGCCGGAGAGTCCGGGCATCTGGGCCGCGAAGAAATCGAAGTCATCGAACCGGC
>DAIDTL010000165.1:0-331 GCA_027457225.1 Ferrovaceae bacterium | reverse complement strand
CAAGCGCGGCATCGACGTGGTGGGCCCGCTTCCGGCAGATACCTTGTTTGTGCCGCAACAGCTCGCAGGCGCCGATTGCGTGCTGGCCATGTACCATGACCAGGGCCTGCCGGTGCTCAAGATGCAAAGCTTTGGTGAAGGGGTCAATGTCACCCTGGGACTTCCCATCATCCGAACTTCCGTGGATCACGGCACGGCACTGGACCGCGCCGGCACCGGCCAGCTGCAACGCGGCAGCCTGGATGCGGCCATTCGGCTGGCCCTGGAAATGATTGAAGGATCGCTTCATGGCGCACATTCCGCGTAAACGCTTTGGCCAGCATTTCCTGAC
>DAIDTL010000164.1 GCA_027457225.1 Ferrovaceae bacterium | reverse complement strand
GTCCATCGCCACCATACTCCATGAGAACGTCCTTGCCCGCCACTCCCAAGTCGGCCGCCCCGTACTGCACATAGGTCGGCACGTCAGCCGCCCGGATAATTACAAGCCTCACATCCGGCTGGCTGGTCCCGATAACAAGCTTGCGGCTTTCCAACGGGCTTTCAATCGGCTCTATGCCGGCGCGCGCCAGCAGCGGCAGCACCTCCTCGAGAATCCTTCCCTTCGACAACGCGATCGTGAGCGGCAACATGGATCAGACCGTGGACTTAGCAGCCTCGACACTTTGCTCCGGGGCTCCGGTGGCGCCGACGACCTGCGTGTCAGTATCGGCCTGGAACCGCACAGATCCGGGCACGCGGCGGATGTGCGCCCCGAGCTGGGCCAACTTTTCCTCGATACACTCGTAACCGCGGTCGATGTGATAGATGCGGTCTACAACCGTTTCCGATTCCGCCACGAGTGCCGCCAGCGCCAGACTTGCCGAAGCGCGCAGGTCGGTGGCCATCACTGGCGCGCCGCGCAGCCGCTCCACTCCGCGCACGATGGCGGTATTACCCTGCATTTCGATATCAGCTCCCATGCGCTGGAGCTCCTGAACATGCATAAACCGGTTTTCGAATACCGTCTCGGTTACGGTTCCGGACCCTTCGGCAATGGTATTC
>DAIDTL010000163.1:302-665 GCA_027457225.1 Ferrovaceae bacterium | reverse complement strand
GGGATAAGAGGGAAGGGAGAAGGGTGAAAAACGAAAGACGCAAAGTGGTGCCGGGGTCACACCCTTCTCCCTTTACCCTTCCCTCTTATCCCTTATCTGTATTTGGCATCGGCAGCCCGATCCTTGGCGATCTGCGCTTCATATTTGTCGCCCACCGCCAGCAGCATGGGCTTGGTGTAATACAGGTCGCCGCGCTTCTCGCCGTGGTACTCGTATATGCGCGTTTCGACGATCGCATCCACCGGGCAGGATTCTTCGCAGAAGCCGCAGAAAATGCATTTGACCAAGTCGATATCGTATTGCGTAGTGCGGCGCGTACCGTCTTCACGCTCAGCCACTTCGATCTTGATGGCAAGTGCCGGA
>DAIDTL010000163.1:0-292 GCA_027457225.1 Ferrovaceae bacterium | reverse complement strand
GACATACGGCTTCGCACAGTTTGCAGCCGATGCAACGCTCCTCGCCATTGGGATAGCGGCGTTGCGCGTGCAAACCGCGGAAGCGGAAACTTTGCGGCGTCTTTTCCTCGGGATACTCCACGGTGATATGGCGCGCGAAAAAATAATGCCCGGTCACCGAGAAACCCTTGAGGAACTCGAGCAGCAAAAAACTCTTGAAAAAATTAATGAGGTTTTTCATTTTCTATCCTCGCTTGCTTACCACAACCAATACGGCGTCTGCATCCACGCGGCCACCACGACCACCCAGACC
>DAIDTL010000162.1:253-673 GCA_027457225.1 Ferrovaceae bacterium | reverse complement strand
AGATTGATGGCATCGTTCACCGGTCAACGGTGAATGCACCTTAAAAACTGAATAGCAATTGATGATGTAGGCCGATAAAGTAATTTATCGAATAAAGCGAAAAGTATCAATTTCTCCGCATCACGTGGAGAAGATACTAAGGGTTTACGGTGGATGCCTTGGCGCTATGTGCCGATGAAGGACGTGGGTCACTGCGATAAGCTTCGGGTAGTCGTGAACAGACGTTAATCCGAAGATTTCCGAATGGGGTAACCCACTCGAGGTTATTCTCGAGGACCTTTGCGTTGAATTCATAGACGCGAGGGAGGGCACCGGGGGAACTGAAACATCTCAGTACCCCGAGGAAAGGAAACCATTCCCCTAGTAGTGGCGAGCGAACGGGGAAAAGCCTAAACCGGCGCATCGTAAGGTGTGTCGGGG
>DAIDTL010000162.1:0-243 GCA_027457225.1 Ferrovaceae bacterium | reverse complement strand
GGTTAGCCGTGAACAGGCGATTGACCCGGAGATTTCCGAATGGGGAAACCCGCTGCGGCGAACCCGCAGCGTCCCCGGTTGAATACATAGACCGAAGGACGGGCACCTGGGGAACTGAAACATCTAAGTACCCAGAGGAAAAGAAACAATTCCCTGAGTAGTGGCGAGCGAAAGGGGATCAGCCCAAACCGTTTCAGCTTGCTGAAGCGGGGTTGTAGGGCCTGACACATGGGAGTTACAAAA
>DAIDTL010000161.1 GCA_027457225.1 Ferrovaceae bacterium | reverse complement strand
CATGACCACGCCGGTGATGCTGGACAAACGTGTTTCCATTTCAACCGGGTTCTGGATTTTGAGATGATGAATGTCCAGAATGATATTGCCATTGTCTGTGACAAACCCCTCGCGCAGGACGGGTTGCCCCCCCAAACGCACAATTTCACGGGCCACATAGCTCCGCGCCATGGGAATGACCTCAAGCGGCAACGGAAAGTTTCCCAGCACCGGCACCAATTTTTTTTCGTCGGCGATGCAGACAAATTGCCGGGCTACGGCCGCCACGATCTTTTCCCGTGTCAAAGCGCCGCCCCCCCCTTTGATCATGGTCAGGTGGGGGGTGATTTCGTCAGCGCCATCGATGTATACCGGAAGATCATTCACGCTATTGAGGTCATAAACGGGGATGCCGGCGGCTTTGAGACGCTGTGTGGAAGCTTCAGAGCTGGAGACGGCCCCTTCGATTCGACCTTTGATCCCGATCAGCTCCTGAATGAAAAAATTGACCGTGGAGCCCGTGCCGACGCCCACGACGGCGTCTTCCGGAACGTATTCCAGGGCAGCCCGTGCTGCGGCAAACTTGAGGTCGTCCTGAGTCATTGTCATGCCTCGCTCTAAGCTTCCAGCATAACCGCAAGCGGGGGCGCGCTCAACCGGTTTTGGGGATTGGCAGAAAGTTTGCTACCCTCAGTGACCTCAGG
>DAIDTL010000160.1:396-725 GCA_027457225.1 Ferrovaceae bacterium | reverse complement strand
GCATGATGTTGCCCGCCTTCAAGGGAGTCGATGCGGTGTTCGGCATAGACGGACTGGTTCAGGCACGTGGTTTCGTCGTCGTGGACAAGCACCAGCGTAACCCAAAGTACAAGAACGTTTTCGCGGTTGGTGTGTGTGTCGCTATTCCTCCTGTGGAAGCCACCCCGGTTCCATGCGGCACCCCCAAGACCGGCTACATGATCGAATCCATGGTGACCGCCACTGTGCATAATATCCATGCAGATCTGGTCGGCGAGCCTGCAGACAAGGAAGCGACATGGAACGCCGTTTGCCTGGCCGATTTTGGTGAAAGCGGTGTCGCATTCGTT
>DAIDTL010000160.1:0-386 GCA_027457225.1 Ferrovaceae bacterium | reverse complement strand
TCTCCGAAGGCAAATGGGTACACCTTGCCAAAGTCGCTTTCGAAAAATACTTCATCCGCAAGATGAAAAAAGGCACGTCTGAACCGTTCTACGAAGGTAGCATTATGAAAATGCTGGGAATCGAAAAGCTGAAATAAGCACAAGTCCAGAACCAACCAAAAGCCCCGGAAATCCGGGGCTTTTTAGTTTGGCGAATTTGATTATTTTCCCGATCAGGCTGCCATACCGCGCAATAACTGCGACCAGTCCACGACGTGGCCAATATCGGAAATACTACGACTCCGTGCTTGTCCAGAATGCAAGTTATGGGGAAGGCAGGGGCAATATCACAATCATAAACTTTCATGACATTCGCAAAAAAGAGCATATCTGAAAGAGTTACGCTT
>DAIDTL010000159.1 GCA_027457225.1 Ferrovaceae bacterium | reverse complement strand
GTATGGCATGCACGTGGGTACAGCGTTCCAACTGATAGACGACGTGCTCGATTATTCCGGCGATCTGCACGAGACCGGCAAGAATCTGGGCGACGATCTCAACGAAGGCAAGCCCACACTGCCGCTGATCTACGCGATGCGCAAGGGCTCTGCCGCGCAGGCGCAAGCCGTGCGCCATGCGATCGAGCAGGGCGGGCGCGACGACTTCGCCGCCGTGCTGCAGACCATCACCGATACCGGGGCGCTGGCGTATGCGCGCGAGCAGGCCAGGCACGAGTCCGCCGCAGCCTGCGCCGCTATCGAGCGCCTGCCGAATTCAAAATACCGCGACAGTTTGGTACAATTGGCGGACTTCGCGGTCAATCGCAACCACTGACCGCGTTCGTTTTTGGGGGGTAACCCCCGTCTCTAACACCTCGGGGTGTAGCTCAGCCTGGTAGAGTACTGCGTTCGGGACGCAGGAGTCGGAGGTTCAAATCCTCTCACCCCGACCAATACAATCAATAAATTGGAATGAAAATCCGCCAGCTTCTAGCTGACGTTTTTCATTCTGAACGATCAATAAGGTGCCGTTTATTCAAGACTTCGGAGGGAATCCGCCGAAAATCCGCAATTGAAGCGGAGCCAAGGCGAAACGCGGGAGGGAAAGCGCTGGAGGAAACAAGCCAGTCGAACTAAACTGGGAGTGTAGTAGCGCGAACAAACATGGAAATCAAACCCAGTTCATCGAATCTCGGCACGGTTGTCTC
>DAIDTL010000158.1:357-902 GCA_027457225.1 Ferrovaceae bacterium | reverse complement strand
CTATTTAGGTAGATCGTCATGTGTTTACCCTCGGGGGTAGAGCACTGGATGGGCTAGGGGGTCCCAAAGACTTACCAAACCTAACCAAACTCCGAATACCGAGGAGTATAGCGTGGCAGACAGACGGCGGGTGCTAAGGTCCGTCGTCGAGAGGGAAACAGCCCAGACCGCCAGCTAAGGTCCCCAAATCGTGGCTAAGTGGGAAAGGATGTGGGAATTCCAAAACAACCAGGAGGTTGGCTTAGAAGCAGCCATCCTTTAAAGAAAGCGTAATAGCTCACTGGTCTAGTAGAAATCCTGCGCCGAAAATGTAACGGGGCTCAAGCCACGTACCGAAGCTGTGGGTTTGCAAGTGTAGCAACTTGCAAGCGGTAGCGGAGCGTTCCGTAGGCCTGTGAAGCCGTACCTGTGAGGGGCGGTGGAGGTATCGGAAGTGCGAATGCTGACATGAGTAGCGACAAACAGAGTGAGAAACTCTGTCGCCGAAAGTCCAAGGGTTCCTGCGCAAGGTTAATCCGCGCAGGGTGAGCCGGCCCCTAAGGCGA
>DAIDTL010000158.1:0-348 GCA_027457225.1 Ferrovaceae bacterium | reverse complement strand
TAATATTCCTGGGCCTGCTGGAAGTGACGGATGCGATGTGTTGTCAGGGCTTACTGGATTGTCCTGGCTTTCGGAGCATCCCGGGAAATAGCTCCAGCGAAGAGACCGTACCCTAAACCGACACAGGTGGACTGGTAGAGTATACCAAGGCGCTTGAGAGAACGATGTCGAAGGAACTAGGCAAATTGCTCGCGTAACTTCGGGATAAGCGAGACCCGTTCGTGGGCAACCATGGGCGGGTGGCACAGAGCAGGGGGTAGCGACTGTTTACTAAAAACACAGGGCTCTGCGAAGTCGAAAGACGACGTATAGGGTCTGACGCCTGCCCGGTGCCGGAAGGTTAAGGAG
>DAIDTL010000157.1 GCA_027457225.1 Ferrovaceae bacterium | reverse complement strand
GGCTTATTACCGATTCCAGAATATCGACGATTCCCTCGCCGGTCTTGGCACTAGCTCGGACCGCTCCGGATGCGTCGATTCCTATGATATCGGCGATCTCCTTGATTACCCGCTCCGGATCTGCCTGCGGCAGGTCGATCTTGTTGAGCACCGGCAGAATCGTAAGATTAAGTTCGGCGGCCGTATAGCAGTTTGCGACGGTCTGGGCCTGCACACCCTGCGCTGCATCCACCACGAGGAGCGCGCCTTCGCACGCCGTAAGCGAACGTGACACCTCGTAGGAAAAATCCACATGGCCTGGAGTGTCGATCAGATTGAGCCGGTAGGTCTTGCCGTCATGTGCAAGGTAGTTGAGGGCAACGGTCTGCGATTTGATCGTTATCCCACGCTCGCGCTCGAGATCCATGGAATCCAGAACCTGGTCTTCCATTTCGCGTGCCTCAAGTCCGCCGCATTTCTGTATAAAGCGGTCTGCCAGCGTTGATTTGCCGTGATCGATATGGGCAATAATCGAAAAATTCCGGATCAGCTGCCTGTCCCATGCGGTCATCAGGTATTCTCTTGCCTACGTGCGGTCGCCTGTACCTATTGCCGGAACCAGCAGCAAAAGGGCGCCGCTGGCGCCCTGTCGCATGACTCCAATCGATTGCGCCGGATGCTACTCCCGGCCGTTCACCCACCAGATAATACCCTATTTTCCGCAGGTGCGTGAAAGGCGCAACGCCTTCCCGGCGCACACAACTGCAGCCCGGCCTCCACGGGGACAGGAAGCAGGCAGACGGCTGCCGGGCGAATCCACTTCTGCCGCGACGCCGATACCCACCTTACTCCAACTGGTTTGGCTACCTTTCCCCCGCTGCCCTCTGAATTGAGAGCCATCCGTAGGTGCCGTATCTCGGTCATAGCAATGGCAGGCCGTGAAC
>DAIDTL010000156.1:573-928 GCA_027457225.1 Ferrovaceae bacterium | reverse complement strand
AAAATGAACAACCCGAGGTCCGAGGTGAATCCTGTGTACTTACGCCCCTTGGCCCAGGAATACACGCTCTACACCGAGCCGATGATGACACCCACCGAAGCGCAGTCGATGTACATGGACGCAATCGTTCTCGAATTCAATACACCGCAGCATAACGTGGATGGCCTGGTGCGCCATACACTGGCAGGGATCGATCCAAACCTGACCGTCATGGATCTGCGCTCCTTTGAAAACCAAGTGGCCGGCAACTTTGATCAGGAGCGTCTGGTCGCGCGACTCTCAACGCTTTTCGGCATATTGGCGTTGTTGCTCGCTTCGGTCGGGCTCTACGGCGTGTTGTCCTATTTTGTTGCGC
>DAIDTL010000156.1:0-563 GCA_027457225.1 Ferrovaceae bacterium | reverse complement strand
ATTGGCATCCGGATGGCCCTGGGCGCGACACGCGCAACTGTTGTGGAACTTGTGCTGCTCGGCGCACTCTGGCAACTCGTGATCGGTCTTGCTATCGGCATTCCAGTCGCACTTCTTGCCGGGCGATGGACGACCGGCCTGCTTTACAACGTTCGCGCCTATGATCCGCTCGCACTGATCGGCGCTACCCTTGCCCTCTCACTCAGCGCATTGTTCGCCGGACTCATTCCCGCCAGACGCGCTTCATCCATCGAACCCATGCAAGCCCTCAGAACAGAGTGACGCTGCACGCGGCATTCCATCGCAGAATTGGAGTCGCTCCATCGTGATCGAACTGAAGAACATCGAACGCAGTTACAAAGCCGGCCACACCGAAACCTGGGTGCTGCGCAGAGTCTCTCTCTCGATTCGCGAGGGCGAATTCATAACTGTGATGGGGCCTTCCGGTGCGGGCAAATCATCTCTTCTCAATGTCCTTGCACTTCTCGATGACGGTTGGAGGGGAGAGTATTTCTTTTGCAAATCCGCCGCGCACACGCTCACACGCAAGCAGCGTGCCGATC
>DAIDTL010000155.1 GCA_027457225.1 Ferrovaceae bacterium | reverse complement strand
ATTCTAATAATCGTTAGAATGACAACATATGAGCCGTGACCTTAAAGACATTCTCTACGAGCAAGTCGCACGCATCGGGCGTGCAGTGTCCAGCCCCAAGCGTTTGGAACTCCTGGAATTGCTGGCCCAGAGTGAAAAAACAGTGGAAGAGCTAGCCGATGAATTATCAGTGGACATTAAGCTCGTCAGCGCCCATCTCAAAACCCTGAAATCAGCACGTCTGGTTACTTCCCGTCGTGCCGGAAAATATATGGTGTACCGGCTCAGCAGCAGCGATGTCGCCGGACTCTGGGTCATGCTGAGGGAAGTGGCTGAGGAGCACTTGCTGGAACTGCGCATGGCGTTTGGCCAAATAGTGTCCGACCCAAAACACCTGGTTGCTGTGGGACGTGAAACACTACTGGAACAGGCAAGGTGCGGCGAGATTATCGTCATCGATGTTCGTCCGCAACGAGAGTACGCCATCGCACATCTCCCCTTTGCCCGTTCCATGCCGGTGGCAGAATTGGAACGGCGCGTGGCCGAGTTGCCGAAGAACAAGAGGATCGTCGCATACTGCCGGGGACCCTTTTGTCTCTTGTCCAATGAGGCTGTCATGATTTTGACCGCACAGGGTCGTCGCGTGCGCAAACTGCTTGATGGGGTCAGCGAGTGGCGCGCGGCAGGATTGCCTCTGGAAGTCGGCACAGCTCACGAATAATAATAACGTATCCATATTGGGGGGACACAAAGGAGTTTCATCATGAAAACGACTTTATTCATCCTCAATGACGCGCCCTATGGCAGCGAACGCTCCTACAACGGATTGCGTCTCGCCGGGGCGTTGGCCTCCCGTCCGGATCAGCAGGTACAGGTATTTTTGCTGGCTGACGCAGTGGGCGTTGCCAAGGCAGGTCAGAAAGTTCCAGAAGGTTACTACAGCCTGCAGTTGATGCTGGGCAAGATATTGCGCAAGGGAACCGTACATCTTTGCGGGACCTGCATGGACGCGCGCGGGGTGACCGACGCCGACCTGCTGGATGGCGTGCACCGCTCCTCGATGGATGAGCTGGCGGCCTGGACGGCCTGGGCCGAGAAGGTGGTGACGTT
>DAIDTL010000154.1 GCA_027457225.1 Ferrovaceae bacterium | reverse complement strand
GCCCCAACCGCAGACCATCCATCTGTCGGTGGATCGCGCCGGCGTGCTGTATTGGGAACAAATGCCGGTGGATCTTTCCACCCTGCAGCAACGGCTGATTGAACGCGCCAAAGTCAGCCCGCAACCCGCGGTGCATATCCGCGGTGACCAGCACGCACAGTACGAACCCATCGGCCGCATCATTCTTGCCTGTCAGCGTGCCGGTTTGACCCGGGTGGGATTCATCACGGAACCTCCGGTTCAGCATTAAGGACCATATCCATGGCCCTCCCTACCCGTTCACAACGCCCTGACGACGAGCCCGAACTGATGCTGGACATCAATACCACGCCGCTCATTGATGTGATGCTGGTGTTGTTGATCATGCTTATCATCACCATTCCAATCCAGACCCATTCGGTGCAGCTCGATCTCCCCAACGGCCAGCCGCCTGCATTGCAAACCCCACCGCCAGTGATCGTGCTGGATGTAAACGCAGACGACAGCCTGCTCTGGGATGGTCAAAGGATTGCCGGACGCACTGACCTCGAGGCACACCTCAAAGCTGTGGTGGCTCAGGGCAATCAAGCTGAAATCCACCTGCGCCCCAACCGGGCCGCCACCTACGCGCCAGTGGCCATGGTGTTATCCACAGCCCAACGCCTGGGGATCACCAAGTTGGGTATTGTCGGTCACGAACAGTTTGGAGAGCATTGACCACCTCCTCTTTTGAGGAAGCGCTACAAAATGCCCTGACGTTTGATCAAAAACGAATGACCGTCCCCTCGCGACGTGGGTCAGCGGCGCCCCAACGTTCGTGCGTAACCGGATCTTCGCCTATCAATTGCACCGATCCAATAGGCTCCGGTGTCACGATCAAGCGATGACCCTGCACCCGCAGGGCGTCAATCAGCCCAGGAGACAAAGCGGGTTCGACCAGAGTCTCACCAGCCGCATTCAGCACGGCAAAACGTGGCATCCGTACTGCAGCGTCGCCCGTGAGGTGATCATCCAGCAAATCCAGCGTCATTTCCAGTACCGAACTGATAATCGTGGGGCCGCCGGGCGAGCCGTAGGCCAGCAGCCATTGCCCGTCGCGGAACACCAGCGTGGGGG
>DAIDTL010000153.1 GCA_027457225.1 Ferrovaceae bacterium | reverse complement strand
CACTTCATCAAACCCGTTTCAACCGCACTGCCGCAGCCAAGATACTGGGCGTAACGTTTCGTGCGCTGCGTTATCGCATGGAGCGCTTATCCATTACAGATAAGGACAACATCGATTGAAACCCGACTCGCAGGATTGGCTGAGCGGTGTGAGGCGGGTGGCATCGCCAAATCATGATGGCCGCCCCCCGCATACCCATATCAATATGCTGGTCATCCACAATATCAGTTTGCCGCCCAATGAATATGGCGGGGATGCGATCAAGAGATTTTTCACCAATACATTGGACCATTCTGAGCATCCCTATTATGAGCAGCTTAAGGACGTCAGGGTATCCTCCCATTTTTTGATTCGGCGAGACGGCCAGATCGTCCAATTCGTTCCCTGCAGCAAACGTGCATGGCATGCCGGCGTTTCAATGTGGCGAGGGCGTTCGCGTTGCAACGACTTTTCCATCGGCATTGAGCTGGAGGGTAGCGACTTTGAGCCATACACCGAGCGACAGTACAAGGCATTGGTGCGACTGGTTCGGCGCCTCAGGCGCATGTATCCCATAGTTGATATCGTCGGCCATTCAGATATTGCACCGGGTCGCAAGACCGATCCAGGGCCTTTCTTCAATTGGGATTGTTTTTCGGAAAGACAAAAATAACCGGCATCTCACGGTTATATTTCTAAAGAAGAAAATAAAAACCACGGGCCGTGAAATATAAAGATATAGGCCAAAATTCTTCTTGCATAAATTTAGTGATGCACTAGAATTAGTAGAAATGTATAGGTTGTACCACTAGATATAGTGGTTTTTTGTTTTCTGGCGGGATTCGGCTTCTTATAACTGGTTCCGGCTCAAGCACACAAGGGGAGTTGTATGCTGATTGCTTCAAATAATGTTTCCACATCTGTTCCATCCACGCTTGCTTATCACGATTCCGAGTCTGTCGCTTCCTCCAGTAGTTTGCCCTTGGATCAATACAAAGTTATTCGCCGTAATGGTTCCGTGGTTGCGTTTGAACCAGGCAAGATATCCATCGCTGTTACCAAGGCATTTCTTGCGGTGAACGGCGGCCAGGGTGCTGCTTCGGCGCGGGTTCGCGAAATGGTCGAGCAGCTGACCAATGGCGTCGTTGCGGCGCTGATGCGGCGCCAGCCGCATGGCGGGACGATGCACATCGAGGACATACAGGACCAGGTTGAGCTGGGATTGATGCGTTCCGGCGAGCACGATGTTGCTCGCACCTACGTTTTATAC
>DAIDTL010000152.1:1020-1251 GCA_027457225.1 Ferrovaceae bacterium | reverse complement strand
GCAGAACCTTACCAGCTTTTGACATGCCCTGGACGGGCGCCGGAGACGGCGCTCTCTCTTCGGAGCCGGGGACACAGGTGCTGCATGGCTGTCGTCAGCTCGTGTCGTGAGATGTTGGGTTAAGTCCCGCAACGAGCGCAACCCTCGCCTTCAGTTGCCATCAGGTTTGGCTGGGCACTCTGAAGGAACTGCCGGTGACAAGCCGGAGGAAGGTGGGGATGACGTCAAGTC
>DAIDTL010000152.1:0-1011 GCA_027457225.1 Ferrovaceae bacterium | reverse complement strand
CTCATGGCCCTTATGTCCTGGGCTACACACGTGCTACAATGGCGGTGACAGCGGGAAGCCAGGCAGCGATGCCGAGCTGATCCTGAAAAGCCGTCTCAGTTCAGATTGCACTCTGCAACTCGGGTGCATGAAGGTGGAATCGCTAGTAATCGCGGATCAGCACGCCGCGGTGAATACGTTCCCGGGCCTTGTACACACCGCCCGTCACACCATGGGAGTTGGTTCGACCTTAAGCCGGTGCGCCAACCGCAAGGGGGCAGCCGACCACGGTCGGGTTAGCGACTGGGGTGAAGTCGTAACAAGGTAGCCGTAGGGGAACCTGCGGCTGGATCACCTCCTTTCAAGGAAGTTTCTTGAGCTGCTTCGGTGGTTTGGGATGCTCCGACAAAGTCCTCTGGCGGATGCTGGAGGCGCGCCTTGGCTTGCTGGATGGCTGCTGATTGGCGCCACCAGCGTATCCCTTCCCCGCGATAGAGTTTGGCGATTGGTGGCGCGTGTGTGCTGCTGATGGTTGCCGAGGGCTAGTAGCTCAGCTGGTTAGAGCACACGCTTGATAAGCGTGGGGTCGGAGGTTCAAATCCTCCCTGGCCCACCACCGCTTTTTGGGGGCGTAGCTCAGCTGGGAGAGCACCTGCTTTGCAAGCAGGGGGTCGTCGGTTCGATCCCGTCAACCTCCACCAATATCTCGAAACAAGAAGTGAGAACCAATATTCAAGCCTGGTGGCTTTGGTATCGGCTTTTGCTGATAGGAAAAAGCAGTTCTTTAAAAATTTGGAAGAAGTAAAGAAAGTGATTCACGCAAACGTGAGCATGGGGAAACTTGTGTGAGCGAATGCATGAAAACTAAATGGGTTTTGATTGTATCAAACCGAATTCATTCAAGTCGGATGAAGGAGGTCACAAACGCGAGACGAACAAAAACTTGTGACGTTCCTTGGCTAGCAATGGCTGAGGGCTTAACGTTATAGGGTCAAGCGAATAAGTGCATATGATGGATGCCTTGGCGATTAC
>DAIDTL010000151.1 GCA_027457225.1 Ferrovaceae bacterium | reverse complement strand
GGGTGGCAGCTGTCGCCGCTTCCGAAACGATGCCCGGTAACCTGTCCTCGTAATGATCGCCCGCACAATGAATGTGCTGTCGGAGTGCCACAAAAAAAGTCCCCTCACCAGGAGGGGACAGAAAATACCCAGGGGGGTGGGCATTTAGACATTGATACGAAGCTTGCGCTTCGGGAACTGGCACGGTTACTGAATGGATTGGAGATAAGTTGCAACCTGGTGCTTTTGTTCATCGGTCAGGCCATGGGAGATGCTTTCCATGACCACTCCCTGGGGCCGCTCTTGTGTTTCCGGATGATTTTCGCGTCCCACGTCACCGTTGAATGCCATCAACTGCTTGTACAGATAATCGGCATGCTGGCCCGCAAGGCGCGGGATGGGGCCATTGCCCTCAGCATTGGCACCATGACAGGCAGCACAGGCAGGGACGGATTGCTCCAATGACCCTTCAACGAAGAGTTTCTGGCCCGCAGCAGCCTGTGTGGGGTCACTGGAGGCCGGGTTGGGGAGCGGCTTTTGTTTCGAATAAAAGGCTGCAAGCTCCTTGATTTGTTGCGGGGTGAAATCACGGGCGATCCCCCACATCATGTCTCGAGCTGCAGGGTCCCTGCGGGTATGGTCATGGAATTCCTGCATCTCGGTTTCCAGGTAGGCTGCTTGCTGCCCGGCAAGATTGGGATAGGTAGGGTTGATGGCATTGCCGTTGTTATTCACGCCGGTACCGCCATGACAGGTGGAGCAGACCTGTTGGGCCAGGGTGTATCCCGAAACCTGGGGGTTACCCAGATTGCGGCTGCGCTCAATATTGGAACAAGCCCCCAGGGTCAATGCCAAGGCCGAAAGGGTCAGAATTTTTGAAAGGTGTGTCATGTTCGTTCCCCAGAATTTAGTAGATGAAGCTGGCGTACAGCATCGATGTGTTGAAGTCATGCGGGCTGTAGGAGGCGCCGCCGAAGCTTAGGTTTCCGCCGGTGGTCCCGCCCATTTGTGTGTAAATGACGTACTGGTAGCCGATCCGGACGTTCTGCCACGGGGCCCAGAAAATCTGTGGTGTCCAGGCTTTCCAATCCGGGCTGCCCGCAGGCCCCATGGGGTTGAGCAACGCGTCGGCAGATCCCGTGACACTCTGGTACATCAACATGGCGCCGTATTTGGTCTTGTAGATATAGGAAGCATCCAGGTAAGTTTCGTTCAGGATGTTGGTTGGATTGGTGACAAGGCTTCCAATCTGATCGGCTGCATAACTGGCATTTTCGTGGCTGAACCGGGCG
>DAIDTL010000150.1 GCA_027457225.1 Ferrovaceae bacterium | reverse complement strand
GTGCAAGAAATGCGGCATTTTTGCCTGCAATGCCTCCCTCATCGGCAGCTTCATGAAGCAGCGGGATAAAGTTGCCGGCGTCGCCTGCGATAAAAACCGGACTGGCCCCATCGGTGCTCACTGTTCGAGTGGTTGCCGGATCGAACAAGGGCACCCCTTTGGCGTCGAGTTTGAGTGTGGTCTGGTGGAGGTCAATGTTTGTGACATTGGGGGTGCGCCCGGTGGCGGCCAGGACGTAATCGAAATAATCGGTCTGTTGAATGCCGTTGGGCCCTGCGCGCCGAATGGCGACGCGGTCACCTTCTCGTAGCGTGGCGGCAATGTGAGCGTCTGGCTCCAGGGTGAATTCCTCATTCAACGTTGCCATGGCGTAAGCCCGTATCTCCGGGTCATTGAGAGGGCCGATGCCGCCGCCGTGTCCGAGTACGACCACATGAACGCCCAACCGATGCAGCGCCTGGCCCAATTCCAGGCCGACGATTCCTGGGCCGATCACAGCCACGGATTTGGGCAGATCGCGCCAGTTGAATACGTCGTCACTGATGATCAGGCGGTCCCCCAAAGCCTTGAACGCATCGGGAGTGTCGGCGCGGGAGCCGGTTGCGATAACAATGCTTTTGGCTGTCAGGTGCGTATGGCCAGCGACCGCAATGGTGTGGTTGTTTACGAAGCGTGCGCGGCCGCGAATACGGTTCTCGTCGGGAATGGCTTGCATTTCACGCAGCACGAAACCAACAAACCGATCGCGCTCGCGTCGGACGCGATCCATGACTTCGCGGCCATCCCTGCGGATGATGCCATCCACATGGATGCCAAAGCCTGAGGCCTTCCCGATGGCATGGGCCGCATCGGCGGCGGCAATGAGGAGCTTGCTCGGCATACACCCCACGCGCGCGCAGGTGGTGCCATAGTCGCCTCCTTCGATGATTGCGGTGTGTGCTCCGGCGGCCGTGGCTGCGTGATACGCGGCAAGACCTGCGGTGCCGGCACCGATGATTGCAACGTCAACTTGCACATGCTTCATGTCCCGCTGGAACCCGATTCAGGCTGCTTTGTGCGCGGCGAAATACGCGTCCAGATCATCCGCAGTGCCGATGAGTTTGCCGCCGATAAACACCTGTGGCCAGGTGCCGCTGCCGGAAACCGCGCGCAGCGTACTTGCGGTGATGTGCCTGCCAAGGCTGATGTCGTCGTAGACGACTCCCCTGGATTCGAGCAATGCCTTGGCCCGCGCGCAGTAAGGGCAACCGGGCTTGGAAAAAATCACCACGGGTTCTGGCACGACAACCTTCGGGTTGATGTATTTGATCATGGTTTCGGCATCGGAGACTTCCAGTGGGTCGCCTTCCTT
>DAIDTL010000149.1 GCA_027457225.1 Ferrovaceae bacterium | reverse complement strand
TTTGACATGCCATTACACCCATTTATCCGAAATCTCATTGCGGGGTCCGTATTCGCTGCTGTGTTGCTGGCCCTGTTTCCTTCAACTGCTTCCGCCATGCCCCTGTACGCCCGCCAAACCGGCCAGGCCTGCATATCCTGCCATCTGGGGGGGATGTACCCACAACTCACTTCCTACGGAAGACTGTTCAAGCTCACAGGCTACACCATGGGCACCAGTCCTGACTTGAGTGATCTCGAAGTCCAGAAAGATGCGCCTCCTATCAGTATCTGGCTCCAAAGCTGGCGGCAATATTACACCAATGTTCCGAACGGCAGCGGCCCCGCTCCGGGATCGGCCATGAACGTCCAGGCCGTCAGCCTGTTTGCGGGTGGGAAGATTACGGACAACATCGGGGCATTCCTGCAGTGGACGGGGGCCAATTCCGGCGGGGGCTTCAATTCCAGCGTCGACAACTCGGAAGTTCGTTACGCCGACCGGATCATGCAGGCGGACAGCGACCTCATCTACGGTTTCTACATCAACAACCATCCCACGGTATCGGATGTATGGAATAGCACTGTCAACTGGTCCGGCAATTTCATGGGGTTTTTCAATGGCGGTACAGCCCCGGTGCAGGCTCCGTTCCTCAACAGTTATTCACCGGGCAGCTCTGTCGGCGTGGGCGCCTACCTTTACAAGGACAACACCTGGTATGCCGAAGCCGGCGTGTATAAATCCATCACCCACGGGGTCGGCTCCGTCTATTTGACCTCCGGCGCCACCGGAAAGACACTGATTGATCCTTCGCCTTATTATCGCCTGGCCTACACGAAGGAGTCCGGACCCCATAGTTTTGAACTGGGCCTGCATGGCATGGTCAGCTACGCGCACAATGCCACCGCAGCATCAGGAGGGGTTTCCGACTGGGGCGGCACGATCAATACCTACCGTGATGCCGGCATCGATGGTCAATACCAGTACAATTTGGACCCCCACTATTTCTCCGTCCATGGACGATTCGTTCATGAAAACGCGAGCATTGCGGCGGATCAGATTGGTGTCACGTCCGCCAACCCGAGCAACACCCTTAACGAAACCTATTTTGATGCTTCCTACGTTTACCGGGCCAAATATGGCGCCATGCTGATCTATAGGTCGGTCACGGGCAGCGCGGATCCGACGCTCTATGCCACAAACACGGTCTCGGGAAGTCCGGACTGGAAATCGTGGACGCCGGAAATTTTTTGGACACCCTGGCCAAACGTAAGGGTGGGCTACCAATACGTCATCTATACCCAGATGGCTGGTGCTACTGGCACCATCCCCGGACAAACCCTCAGTCCGCATGACTTCAACACTTCCATGCTGTATGCC
>DAIDTL010000148.1 GCA_027457225.1 Ferrovaceae bacterium | reverse complement strand
GCGCTGGTCCGTCGCCAGCCGCACGGCGGAACCTTGCATATCGAGGATATCCAGGATCAGGTCGAATTGTCACTGATGCGTTCCGGCGAGCATGATGTGGCGCGTTCCTATGTGCTGTACCGTGAACAACGCACGCAGGAGCGCTCAAAAAGCAAGAAAGACGCTGAGCCCGCGCATGTTCTGAATGTGAAAGACGGCGATGCGATCCGCCCGCTGGATGTGGATGCATTGATTGCGCAAATCAAGTCGGCCTGTGTGGGCTTGGGGTCTGCCGTCGATGAGGAAAAGATACTGAAGCTTACTTTGAAAGACCTGTATGACGGCGTTGCTATCGAAGAGGTGCGCAAGTGCGCCATTCTTTCCGCGCGCACGCTGATAGAGCAAGATCCGGCGTACAGCTTTGTCACGGCGCGTTTGCTGCTCAACAACATCTTTTGTGAGATTCTTGGCGAAGAGGTGGTTCAGGCCGACATGGCGGCACGCTACGCTGAATATTTTCCGAAATTCATCAAACGAGGTATTGAGGCCGAACTATTGAACGAAGAGTTGGCGCGTTTTGATCTGGACCGTCTCGGTAAGGCGCTGGATTCCAGTCGTGACTTGCAGTTCAATTATCTTGGGTTGCAGACGCTCTATGACCGTTATTTCCTGCATGTGAATGATGATCGCATCGAATTGCCGCAAGCATTTTTTATGCGGGTGGCGATGGGTTTGAGTCTGAATGAGGTCAATCGCGAAGAGCGCGCCATTGAGTTCTATCGTCTGCTGTCCAGCTTTGATTTCATGAGCTCCACGCCGACCTTGTTCAATTCGGGCACGCGTCGTTCCCAGTTGTCTTCCTGTTACCTGACAACGGTTGCGGACGATCTGGACGGAATCTACGAAGCGTTGAAAGAAAATGCATTGCTGTCCAAGTTCGCGGGAGGGTTGGGCAACGACTGGACCAATGTGCGCGCACTGGGTAGCCATATCAAGGGTACCAACGGCAAATCCCAAGGAGTGGTGCCTTTCCTGAAAGTGGTGAACGATACTGCCGTAGCGGTAAACCAGGGCGGCAAGCGCAAGGGGGCGGTGTGTGCCTATTTGGAGACTTGGCACCTTGATATCGAAGAATTCTTGGAGTTGCGCAAAAATACAGGCGATGACCGCCGCCGCACGCACGACATGAATACGTCGAACTGGATTCCGGATCTGTTCATGAAACGTGTGATGGAGGGGGCAGAATGGACGCTATTTTCGCCCTCGACTTGTCCCGACCTGCATGACAAATTTGGCAAAGAGTTTGAAAAGGCCTACCTGGGCTACGAAGCGAAGGTTGCAAGCGGTGAATTGAAGTTGTTCAGGAAAGTGCCAGCACAGTCGCTTTGGCGCAAGATGCTGACCATGCTGTTTGAAACGGGGCATCCTTGGGTGACCTTCAAGGATCCATGCAATATCCGCAGCCCGCAGCAGCACGTCGGCGTCGTTCACAGCTCCAATCTGTGTACTGAGATCACGTTGAACACCTCGGATAGCGAGATCGCAGTCTGCAACTTGGGTTCTGTCAATCTGGCGGCGCATCTATATCCCAAAACACATGCCAAGGCAGGTCAGATCGATCATGACAAGCTCAAGCGCACGGTAACGACGGCCATGCGTATGCTGGATAACGTGATCGACATCAATTTTTACGCGGTGGCCAAAGCACGCAATTCCAACCTCAAGCACCGTCCTGTTGGGCTGGGCATCATGGGTTTTCAGGATTGCCTGCACGATTTGCGTATTCCTTACTCGTCCAATGCTGCAATGGAGTTTGCCGACCGTTCGATGGAGGCGGTTTGCTATTACGCCTACTGGGCTTCTACGGAACTGGCAGAAGAGCGCGGGCGTTATGCCAGCTATCGCGGTAGCCTGTGGGACAAGGGTGTCCTGCCGCAAGATTCCCTGGAAATGTTGCGCGAACAGCGCGGCGGATACGTCGAAGTGGACATGTCGTCCAGTCTGGATTGGGACGCGTTGCGCGTCCGCA
Source organism: Ferrovaceae bacterium (assembly GCA_027457225.1). Lineage (GTDB taxonomy): Bacteria > Pseudomonadota > Gammaproteobacteria > Burkholderiales > Ferrovaceae > JAJZRV01. The sequence continues at coordinate 521 of DAIDTL010000148.1, read as the reverse complement.
TCAAGCAAAATGGCATGCGCAACTCGAATTGCGTAGCCATTGCCCCCACGGCGACGATTTCGAACATCATTGGTGTGTCGGCATGTATCGAGCCGACTTACCAGAACATCTTCGTGAAATCGAATTTGTCCGGCGAATTTACGGTCATCAATGAGCATTTGGTGAGTGACTTGAAGGCGCTGGGCTTGTGGGATGAGGTGATGATCGCCGACCTCAAGTATTTTGACGGCAGCTTGGCCAAGATCGACCGTATTCCGGCTGATTTGCGCGAGCTGTACGCCACGGCATTTGAAGTAGAGCCGACATGGCTGATCGAAGCAGCTTCGCGTCGCCAGAAATGGATAGACCAGGCGCAATCGCTCAATATTTACATGTCCGGGGTGTCGGGCCGAAAACTGGATGAAACGTACAAGCTGGCATGGGTGCGCGGTTTGAAGACCACTTACTACTTGCGCGCTTTGGGAGCGACGTCGGCAGAAAAATCCACCTCTCGCGCGGGTGCCCTGAACGCGGTATCGAGC
>DAIDTL010000147.1 GCA_027457225.1 Ferrovaceae bacterium | reverse complement strand
TCCAGCCCCAGGTCCTGATCCGCTACCACCACTGTTTCGGGGTCGCATCCTAGCACCCGAGCTAGCGCTGCTTGCGCCAGTTGGGGCGTGTTGTTCTTTTTGCTGATATGCGCTGCCACCACGCATTGCAGTCGGGAATGGTCCAGGCACGCAAGCAATGCCGCAGCCTCGTCGTTGCTGAGATGGCCAAACCGTCCGCTCACCCGTTCTTTGAGATGCGGCGGATAGGGCCCGTTCTTTAACAGATGGGGATCGTAGTTGGTTTCCAGGAATAGTGCGTCGCAGGTTTTCAGCATGGCCTCGATATGCGGCGTAGCGCATCCCACATCGGTTAGCACCCCCAGCCGCCGCTGCCCATCCCCCACGACAAACTGGAGCGGTTCACGCGCGTCATGCGGCACGGCAAAGGGTTCGATAGCCAATGCATCCAGGGCAAAAGGCATATCGCTGGCAATTGCATGGAGCTGCTGTTCTTCCAGCTGATCCCGCAACGCACTGAGCGTGCCGAAACTGGCGTAGACCGGCACAGCATATCGTCGCGCCAAACGGGCCACGCCCGCAATGTGGTCGCTATGTTCGTGAGTGACGAGCAACGCCGAGAGTCGTTGTGGCAGAACTCCAAGCCGGTCCAGCCGAAACTCTGTCTCGGCCAGCGAGAACCCGCAGTCCAGCAATACGCAGGTTTCTTCGCATTGAATCAGCAGCCCATTCCCTTCACTCCCACTGCCCAGTGATGCAAAGCGAATCACGTGTCAATGCAACTGTTCATAAAGCAGGTTAAGCATCCGGTTAGCCGTATCCGAATCGATCTTGTTCTCGCCCTTATCCCGTACGTCCACCTTTGATCCTTTGCCGCTAATGGAAGTGATCGTAATCCGGTACGTCTGGGTATCCTTGGTTTTGTCCTCGGATTTCCAGAACTGCAGGCTGGAAAAAAAGCTTTCTTTCATTTTAGCTTTCACAGGGGCGTCGGTATCGGTGTAACGCACAAAATAAACCCCGGCAGCGCGGTCCCGGTCTTCCACTGTAAATCCGCTCCGGTCCAGCGCCAGCCCGACGCGGCGCCAAGCCCGATCAAAAGGTTCGTTGAGGGAGAGGATGGTGTCGCCATCCGGCTGCTTGGTCAGGGTAGCCAGCGCGTTGGCTCGGGCGGCAGGCGCGTCAGCCAGTAGCGCCGAGGCCTGTTCGGAAGTGGTTCCAAAACGCATTGCCAGTTTCTTGAGATACTCGTTTTCCAGCTCAGGATCTTCATTTCGCGTCTGCCAGCTTGTCCCGGTATAGTCTTTGCTCACCATCTCTTCCATACCCCTGTGGGTGATGAAGATTTCAGTGGTCCCGGCCACGCTCCCCCGTTCAATCCGGGTACGGTATTTGTGTCGAAGCGGGCTTGAAAACAGATTGTCGACAACGGTGCTCAGGATGCGCTTGACGAAATCCTGCGGGATGTTCGCGCGATTCGCCGTCCATTCGGTTTCCATGATACCAATCTGGGGGTCATCCACCTTGAGCACAAAACCGTTGCTGGTCCAAAAGTCCTTGAGTATGGGCCAGACCTGCTCCGGTGTGGCTTTGACCACCAGCCAGCGCTGTGCGCCATCATGTTCGATGAGCACCCCATTCCCCAGTCCGGGCAAGACTCCCCCAGCACCGGCTACAACCGTGGTGGTGCCCTGCTCTTTGGAATACTGCGAATAGGTTGTGCCCTTGCTCTTGTCTCGCTCTGGAATGGCAAAACGCTCGTCCGCCTGAACCGGCGTCAAGTCGGGTGGCACATCGAGGGGAGGCCCCGTATCAGCCTGGGCCTTGTAATCGACTTTTTTGGACTGGAACAGGTTGGTCGTGGTCGTGCAGCCCGCCAACAATGCCATGATCATCAATCCCAGACAGCAATCTCTGGTCAACCTGTTATTAGTACTCATCCCGTTCCTCGTAGGATTATGCAATACCCGCCTGGCGCAAAGCGCCGCGGACCGTTTCATGATGCTGGGGCGACAGGGGTGTGAGCGGTAATCGCAACTTGGGCCCTATCCGACCCATTTCAGCCAGGGCCCATTTCACCGGAATGGGGTTGGCTTCAACAAAGAGATCGCGATGCAATCCCAGCAGTTTGTCATTGATGGCACGCGTGGCTTGCACATCCCCTGCTATGGCCGCCTTACACAACGCAGCCATGGCCGCAGGTGCCACATTGGCGGTTACGGAAATAACCCCGCGTCCTCCCAACAGCATGAAAGCTGCGGCGCTACCATCATCTCCGGTATAGCAGGCAAAACCTGGCGGCGCGCGATGGAACAGGTCGGTGGCGCGATACAGGTCGGCCGTGGCATCTTTGATACCGACAATATTAGGAATGGCAGCAAGGCGCAAGGCAGTGTCGTTAGAGAGATCTGCGACGGTGCGACCCGGCACATTGTAAAGAATCATCGGCAAATCCACCGCTTCGGCGATCGTCTTAAAATGTTGGTACAGCCCTTCCTGGGTGGGTTTGTTGTAGTAGGGCACGACCGACAGACTGTAATTTGCGCCCACACTCTGGGCAAACCGGGCCAACTCAATGGCTTCTGTCGTGGAATTGGCACCAGTCCCGGCGATAACCGGGATCCGCCCGGCACAATAGTCCACCGCGGCCTTGATCAGCGCCTCGTGTTCTTCCACATTA
>DAIDTL010000146.1 GCA_027457225.1 Ferrovaceae bacterium | reverse complement strand
CATGGAATATGTTGAGGGCGATGCTGAAGATATGGGCCGTTAATTGCATCGTTAAACAGTCACCAGAAGCAGTAGTCGAAAACAAACTTCGCGAATTAATCGTAGATATTTACAGTCACCCAACAGTCTCCGTTTAGTCACCAAATGGTCACCGCAAGATTTAGTTGCCTAATTTGGACAATGCAGACATCTCAAAAATAGCTTCATTCAGGTAGGGAATAAACGGGATCGCATCCTATGGAACCCAATGGATAAGCGACTTTCGAACAACTTGGAGTGAAAGACTAATGACCAACTTTGATTGGTCGGGGTGAGAGGATTCGAACCTCCGACTCCTGCGTCCCGAACGCAGTACTCTACCAGGCTGAGCTACACCCCGAACTGGCGCCGATGCAACAGCGAAGCCACGCATTCTACTCCAGCCCGTCTACCCGTGCCAGCAGCAATGCTAGGGTTTCAACCCTTTGATCCAGGTCGCATAGACCGCATTGGCCACCGCATGAAGTGCCGGTAATCGCGTTGGCATCTGCGCCAGGATGGCGTCCACCGACTGGACTGCAGGACTATCGCTGGACTCGATTTCCCGTCGCCCACCCATGCACCATTTCCGTATATACGGCTCGGTCATTTCCACATGAAACTGCAGGCCCAGGTGGGGACCGATGGCAAAGACCTGGTGGGCGCACGCAGGACTGCTCGCAATCAGTGACGCCCCGGGAGGCAGGCTCCAGGTCTCGCCGTGCCAGTGAAACACCTCGAAATCACCCCCCTTTCCAAACCAGTGACGTGCTTCAGGAGTCTATGGCACGGTCACTTTGCCCCATCCTATCTCCTTGAGGGGACTGCGCCAAACCCGCCCCCCCAAGGCCTTGCTCATCAATTGCGAACCCAGACAGTGGCCCAATACCGGAATATTCCGGGCCACCGCTTGCCGAATGAGATGCAACACCGGAGGAATCCAGGGTAGCGCATCATTGACGCTCATGGGTCCGCCCATAAACACCAGACCGGCGTAATCATCGGGGGCATCCGGAACTTCTGCCCCTTCATCCAGCGCAATCAACTGCCAGGGGCGCTGCCGCTGCTCCAGAAAGTCGCTGAAGTAGCCGGGCCCCTCCGTAGGGTAATGTCTGAAGATGGCGACAGGGAGTGGCACGATGGCGTATTAACTGGAACGGTGAGCTGCCAACTGGGCCAGTTGTTCGAGCGCAGTGCGATAATCGGAGGAGGGCACGACGGCGTTCAGGGCTGCACAGGCTGCCACCGACTCCTGCTCTGCGCAGCGGCGGGCATAATCGAGGGCGCCGCTTTTCCGAATGATGTGTACCACGGCTTCCATCTCGCCCACGCCTCCCTCCACAATGGCATGGCGGATGATTGCAGCGTCCTCGGCTGATCCCTCGCGCATGACAAAAATGAGTGGTAAGGTGGCCTTCCCTTCAGCCAGATCGTCCCCCAGGTTTTTTCCGGTTTCAGAAAGATCACCGGAGTAATCCAGCACGTCATCAATGATCTGGAACGCCGTGCCCAGATGCGCACCAAAGGTTGCCATGGCCTCCTGAGTGGCTTCCGACGCATCCGCCAGGATGCCCCCCAGGCGCGCGGCCGCCTCAAACAATTTGGCCGTTTTGAATCGAATGACCTGCAGATATCGCGCTTCATCCACATCAGGATCGTGGCAATTCAGCAACTGCAACACTTCACCTTCGGCAATGACGTTAGTCGCATCCGCCAGAACCTGCATCACCCGCATGTCGTCCACCGATACCATCATCTGGAATGCCCGGGAATAAACGAAGTCTCCCACCAGCACACTGGCAGCATTCCCAAATAATTCATTGGCGGTCGTTTTGCCGCGCCGCATTTCGGATCTGTCCACGACGTCATCATGCAGTAACGTGGCGGTGTGGATGAATTCAACCACAGCGGCCAGGGTATGGTGATGGGTGCCGCGATAGTTCAACGCCTTGGCAGCCAGCACAGTCAATACCGGACGCAGCCGCTTGCCACCGCTGCGAATGATGTATTCAGAAACCTGACGAACCAGTGCGACGTCAGAATGAAGACGTTGTCGAATAACACGGTCGACCTCTACCATGTCTTCTTCTATCAGCCGACGGATCAGGTCAAAACTCACGGATGGATGCCTTGTGTGGTGTGACAGTGATTGGGGAATGGTAGGGAGTGCCACCGCCTTCTGTCAACGCAGTCCTCACTTCTTCCCGCTTCTGATGATTGGTTTTGACAACAATGCCGGAAAAAAGGTATAGTCGCGGATTAATTGATCCGAACAAGCAGGGAGCGTCATCATGTACGCTGTTATTAAAACCGGTGGAAAGCAATATCGCGTTCAATCCGGCGAAAAACTGAAAATCGAACTGATTCCCGCGGAAGTGGGCGCCCAGGTCAACCTGGACCAGGTGTTGATGGTCGCCGATGGCGACGCCATCACCTTCGGCCATCCTCTGGTCAATGGCGCCAAGGTTTCGGCCACGGTGCTGGCCCATGGCCGGCATGACAAGGTCAAAATCTTCAAGATGCGCCGCCGCAAGCATTATCAGAAGCATCAGGGACACCGCCAGGGGTTCACTGAAGTGCAAATCGACACCATTACAGCAGGTTGAGGTTAAACCATGGCACATAAAAAGGCGGGCGGTAGTTCCCGCAACGGACGCGATTCAGAATCGAAACGACTGGGCGTCAAGGCCTATGGCGGTCAATTGGTCTCTGCCGGCAGCATCATTGTTCGCCAACGCGGCACCCGTATCCATCCCGGCCCCAATGTCGGCATGGGCAAGGACCATACGCTCTTTGCCAAAGTGGACGGTCGTGTGGCTTTCCGCACCAAAGGCGCGCTGCAGGACAAGATCGTTGTGATCGAACCTGTT
>DAIDTL010000145.1 GCA_027457225.1 Ferrovaceae bacterium | reverse complement strand
ACCTTATCGACGGAGGCACGACCCCAACGCGGAGTAATCAGGCGAACGCCTTGCACGCGCTTGATCGCCTGCAACATGTAAACTCCCCCGCCTACGGCCCACCAGCGATCTCCAGCGGGCTCAATGAAGCGCCAACGCTGTAACCATCGTTCACTGGCGAAAGGCGGGGCATAGGCCCAGAAACGCCCCCCATTGACTTCAAAGCCCAGTAAAGCCAGCCAGTCCTTGAGACGAGAAAGTGAAATAAAATGACCACACCAGGGATAGGCGGGTTTGCCTCGTGAAAAATACTGGCGCGCCCCCCACAGGCTATGCGGATTGAATCCTGTGATGATCAGTCGCCCTTCTGGCATCATGACTCGATCCAGTTCGCGCAAAATAGCGTGCGGGTTGGCTGAAAACTCAAGTGCATGGGGCAGCACGGCAAGGTCGATACTTTGCGTTAATACCGGCAAAGCATCGGGATCGGCGCGCAGACGGGACGCGCCATCGCGGCTCACGGTGATCTTGTTGGGGATTCGGTTGGCGCGAAGTGCTTCCAATTCCGGCAAAAACACTTGAATCGCATTAAAACCAAATACATCGGAGACAGCCTCGTCCAGGATAGACTGCTCCCGCTGGAGTACATAAGCACCCAAGGAGGTTTGAAGCCAATCGTGCAAGGTTGCGTCAGCCATGCCAGAATTGTAGACCAAACCGGTTCAATACGAGCAATCCATGTCAAACACAATCCAAGTCAGCGGGGTTTCCGCCTTCAAGGACAATTACATCTGGGTGATTCACGATAAGCGCCATGCCGTTGTGGTCGATCCTGGTGATGCCGCCCCGGTGCTGCGATTTTTGCAAGAACAGCACCTGACCTTGGCAGCCGTGCTGATCACACACCACCATGCCGACCATGTCGGCGGCCTACCTGGAATTCTGGCCGTATCTCCAGTTACTGTGTATGGCCCCCGCAGTGAGGCGATTGATGGGGTAACGCACCTGTTGGCCGAAACTGACCGCATTACGCTACCCCAGTTGGGAATTTCCTTCCGGGTGCTCGACATCCCTGGGCATACCGCGGGGCACATCGGCTATGTAGGTGAAGGCTGGTTGTTCTGCGGCGATACCCTGTTTGCCTGTGGTTGCGGTCGGTTATTCGAAGGAACACCGGCACAAATGTCAGACTCATTGGACAAGCTTGCGTCACTACCGGAGAATACGGCAGTCTACTGCGCTCACGAATACACATTGTCCAATATTGCATTTGCCCTAACCGTAGAACCTGACAACGCGCGTTTGCAGCAGCGGGCTCTCAAGGCCGCCGAAGATCGCCGTCAAAGTCGACCCACCGTTCCAAGCACCCTTGCTCTGGAAAGGGATACCAATCCCTTTCTGCGCTGCCGGATTCCCGCAATTGCCCAAGCCGTCGAGTCCCACACCGGAACCCATCCTGTGGATACCACCGCCGTGTTTGCTGCCTTGCGGCAATGGAAAAACACGTTCTGACCGCGCCTTTGAAATTGCTGCGACTCCTCATTGCCGTCACCCTGATCGCGCTGTCTGCTGTCCACGCCCAAGCGTCGACCACGGCTGAAGGAGAGCAGCCCGCAACAACAGAACCGGCGCTGCCTCCTCCTGCTGCCCTGCCTCCCACCGCTGTTGTTTCTGCGCCCTCGCCCGCACAAACCACCGTATCTGCGCCAACCCAACCACCCAGCAGCGCCACGCTGCCCATCATGCCCTTTGATTTGTGGGATCGCATCCGGGACGGATTCGCTTTGGAGCCCCTGCGCGATGACCGCTTGGTTTATCGGCAGATTGCCTGGTTTGCAGCGCGTCCGGACTACGTGGAACGCACGGTGGAGCGTAGTCGCCGCTACCTATACTTCATCGTGGAAGAGGTACAGCGGCGCGGCATACCCATGGAAATTGCCTTGTTGCCCATCGTCGAAAGTGCATTCAACCCCCACGCCCTGTCACGCAGCCAGGCGTCAGGCATGTGGCAATTCATTCCGTCCACCGGACGTCTGTTTGGGCTGCAACAGGACTGGTGGTACGACGGACGCAAGGATGTGGTCGCAGCGACCTACAGCGCGCTGGACTATCTGCAAAAACTATACGATGAATTCGGGTCCTGGGAACTTGCACTGGCTGGTTACAACTGCGGCGAAGGCAAGATACGGCGGGAAATTGCCTACAACACCGCACATAACCGTCCTACCGATTACCAGAGCCTCAACTTGCCAGATGAAACCCGCAACTATGTTCCCAAGCTAATGGCCGCCAAGGCCATCGTACTGGAACCACAACGCTATGGTTTGGTCCTGGCACCCATCCCGGATGAACCTTACTTCGCCGTAGTGACTACACGCAAAAAGCTGGACACCAAACTTGCTGCCCAATTTGCGGAAATGAGCCCAGACGATTTCCTGATGCTCAACCCTGGATTCAACCGACCCGTTATCAGTTTGTACTTCAACCTGGAAAAAACCATTCTGGTCCCCGCCGGAATAGCCGACCGATTTGTGGCGCGCCTGGAAGACCACAACGTCAAACTGCTATCCTGGAAAACCCACCATTTGCGCCGCGGCGAGGCCCTCGACAAAGTCGCCAATCAGTTTGGATTGTCCAGTGAAGAACTCAAACGCATTAACGGCATTTCCAGAAACAAAAAGGTGGCCGGAGGCGGTACTATCCTGGTTCCAGACAAGCCGGGCACTCCAAAAGGCACATTGGAAACTGACGGTAAACCCGAATCCGAATTTTCTGCGCCAGGTCAACCATCGCGCTCAAGGCCAAATCGAAAATCAAGTCACAAATCCAAATCTAAATCCAGCCATGTGGCAGCCAAGGCCCCTGCCAAAAAAACCAATAAGCCAGCAGAAAAATAATCAGAAGCCAGATTTTGGGATGGCCGAAAGCAAACGGCGCGTGTAGGGATGTTGCGGATTGGCATAAACCGCATCGGCATCGCCAGCCTCCACGAC
>DAIDTL010000144.1 GCA_027457225.1 Ferrovaceae bacterium | reverse complement strand
GATTGCAGAATCGGTCTGCTTTCCGCCCAGCCGCTCCAGTTCGCTCGCCGCCTGCTCCAGAAATGTCTGCTTGATCGCAACCGAGAACTCCGGATGGCGCACCCCGGACCGCAACAGCCACAACACGAGGGGCTGCATGATGACCAGGGCCTGCTGGAGCACTTTATCCGGGTCGAGTTGTGATTTTTTTTCATCCATCATTGAGAACGTATGGGATCCTTTCCCATAAGTCAAGTGTTGTCGATCTTGACGTTGGATCAGGGGGTGCCGTGTACCACCACTCCAACCCAATGTTCGCGATGATCGTCAACGAGGGGGATCACGTTGTCATTTCGCTCGGCACCATCAACACTCACACGTATTCCTGCGCCCGATTTGTCATCCCCGACGCACGCCCGTGAGACCTCAAGGTGATAAACCGTCTCCCGATATCGGTAGTGCATCTTGAAGGTCTGCCAGTCTGCGGGCATGCAAGGGATAAGATGTAGCTTGTCCCCCTCAAGCCTCAGGCCCAGCAACGATTCCACCAAAAACCGGTACATCCAGCCGGCGGAACCGGTGTACCAGCTCCAGCCGCCGCGGCCGATATGCGGGGCAACTGCATAAACATCCGCCGCAACAACGTAGGGTTCCACCCTGTAGACCGCCATTGCTTCCGCTGACTTTGTGCGGTTCACCGGGTTGATCAAGTTCAGCACTTCCCATGCACGCTCGCATTCCCCCAGTTCGGCAAACGCCATTCCCACCCAGACTGCGCCATGGGTGTACTGACCACCGTTCTCCCTCACACCGGGCACGTACCCACGAATGTAACCGGGATCCAGGTTTGACTTGTCAAAAGGGGGATCGAGAATTTGAATGAGCGCATCGTCGCGACGGATGAGCCGCTCATCAACCGCCTGCATGGCGTGGCGCGAACGTATTGGATCGCATGCCCCGGACAACACGGACCAGCTCTGCGGAATCGAGTCAATCCGGCATTCCGCATTGGCTGCAGAACCAAGCGGCGTGCCATCGTCAAAATAGGCACGAAGATACCATTCACCGTCCCAGCCGTGTTGCTCGATGCTCTGGCTGAGTTGCGTGATCTCCTTCAGGCAAAAATCGGCAAAGGCTGAATCACCACGCGCACGCGCCATGGCGGCGAACCGCCTGAGCACTTCGCGCAGAAAGAAACCCAGCCAGACGCTCTCCCCCTTGCCATGCATCCCGACCCGATTCATGCCATCGTTCCAGTCGCCCGAACCGATCAACGGCAAGCCATGCCCGCCAAATTGCAATCCTCGCTGAATCGCTCGCACACAGTGCTGGTACAGGCTGGCCACATCAACCGAGTGCCCAGGCAAATCGTAATACGAGTCGTCCTCGGGGTTGATTGGCCGCCCTTCAAGAAAGTTCGCGGGCTCATCCAGCACGCCCATGTCTCCCGTGCTCATCACATAGCGGCACACCGCCAAGGGCAGCCAGAGATAGTCGTCAGAACAATGCGTGCGTACACCGCGGCCCAACGGCGGATGCCACCAGTGCTGCACATCGCCCTCCCGAAACTGGCGGCTTGCGCAGAGAAGCAGGTGCTGGCGCACCAATCCGGGCTCGGCGTGAATCAGCGCCATCACATCCTGCAGCTGGTCACGGAAGCCAAAAGCGCCGCCCGATTGGTAATAGCCGCTACGCGCCCAAAGACGGCACGCCAGGGTCTGGTACACCAGCCAGCCGTTGGCCATGATATTGACCGACGGATCAGGCGTTTCCACCTGCACTGCGCCAAGGGTGTGGTTCCAGTAGTGCCACACCGCCTCGAGTGCTCCGCGCGCAGCCAAATCTCCACGAAAGCGCTGCACCAGCCTGCCGGCCTCATCGGCATTGCGCCCGACCCCGAGCCGGAAAACAATGTCACGTTGCTGCCCCTCCGCCAGATCAACGCTCACCTGGATCGCACCACAAGGATCCAGGGCAGCCCCCACCTTGCCCGAAAGGCGCGTCCGCTTCATGGCGGCCGGATTTTGTGGCGTGCCATTGCGTCCGAGAAATTCCGTACGATCCCCGCTCACATTGCGCGCCGGGTCATCCACGTCAAAGAAAGCAACCCGATCGGCAAATTCCGTGTTGTAAGGGTTTCGCGCGTAAAGTGCGCCGCTTTGCGAATGGATTTCAGTCGTTACATGCATAGCCGATTTCTCGCGAAGATCCCCCAGCACCCACTCGACATAACCCGTCACGGTGAGCTTGCGTGGCCTTCCCGACTCATTTCGCAGTTTCAGGACGGAGAACTTGATAGCGGCATCCATCGCCACATAAATCCATAGCTCAGAACAAATGCCCTCCGACCGGGTCTCGAAAACGCTGTAGCCAAATCCGTGCCGGATAACGTAGGACAAGGATGCGCGAACAGGCAACGGGGCGGGAGACCAGACCTGTCCGGTTTCTTCATCCCGAAGGTAAAGGGCTTCTCCGTTGGAATCACTCACCGGGTCGTTGTGCCATGGGGTGAGGCGAAATTCGTGTGCGTTTTCACTCCACGTATAGGCGACACCGCTCTCCGAAATAACTGTTCCGAAGTATGGGTTGGCCAGGACGTTTGCCCACGGCGCAGGGGTCACTGCGCCTGGCGCAAGCACGATAACGTATTCGCGCCCATCGGGGGTAAATCCCCCCAGCCCATTGAACAAAATCAGATCAGAACGCGCCATCGCGACAACGGGAAAGTCCTCTGGACGGTGCGAGCGGCTCGGTCTGAACTGTGGCGTGCGCGGTTCTACAAGGCTACGATGGTCGAGCTGTTCCGCAAGGGTTCCGCGTCCGTCTGTAATGACAGCGCGTGCGACCGACTGAAGTAAAATACGGTCCTCGTTTGATATTTGCTCTGCCGGACGCACGAAGATTCCGCCAGGCCGATCGATCACGCTCGCTTCAATGCCCGAGGCAATCAATCCCATGATCTGTTCCTGCAATCGTTGCCTGTAACCGGCATGATCTTCGTTCCAGATCACCAGATCCACGGCCAGCCCCTTCAGGCGCCAATACGCATGGGCCTGTACCAGCTGGCGCACAAGCCCGATATTGGCTGCATCCCCGATCTGCAGCAGCACAAT
>DAIDTL010000143.1 GCA_027457225.1 Ferrovaceae bacterium | reverse complement strand
GCGCAGGCGGCGTTACCCATCTGGATATCCTACATGGAGCGCGCTTTACGAACCATTCCTGAAAGCCTACAGGCGGTGCCCCCTGGGATTAGTGTCAGGAGCATCGACCCTGTGACAGGAAAGCCCGATGAGACCGGGTCCGACCGCATCACTGAATATTTTTATTCGGAGCCTGCCCGCGTCAATTGAATCCACAGGAGGCCCATGGCTTCAGGCAAGCGCAGTCATCATCGGGAACATCTGGCGTATCTTGCTGCGCGCATCATGGCCGAAGATGGCACGCAGGATTACTCCACCGCCAAACGCAAGGCTGCACGCCAGGCCGGAGTGCCCGGTACCCAGCAGTTGCCCGACAATCGCGAGATCGAAGCCGCGTTACGAAGCTGGCAAGCGTTATACCAGCGAGACAGCCGTGAACCCGTATTGCGTGAACTCAGGCAGGCCGCCGTTACTGCCATGAAGCTGCTGGAACCCTTTAATCCATGGCTGACCGGCTCTGTGCTGTCAGGTACAGCTGGGCCGCACTCTGACATCAATCTGCAATTGTTCACCGACGATGGTAAAACGCTCGAGCTATTTCTGTTGAACCGTCAACTGGACTATCAGGTTGCAGATCGCAAAACCCGAGTTGGTGACCGGCCCATCGAAGCAACCGTCATCAGTTTTAATGTACAAGGTATTCCTGTGAATGCCACGCTGTTTCCGCTGGACATGCAGCGCATTACCCAAAAAACAAGTGATGGCCGGCCTGTGGAACGGGCGCGCCTTGCCCAAGTGGAAGCTTTGTTGGAACCGAGCGCTATGCCGACTTGATCATTTCGGCGGCACGCAGGGCAAAATAGGTCAGCACGCCGTCTGCACCGGCCCGTTTGAAGGAAAGCAGGGTCTCCAGAATGCAGCGCTCGTCCAGCCAGCCTGCGTCAATGGCGCCGCGTAGCATGGCGTATTCGCCGCTGACCTGATAAGCGAATGTCGGTGCCTTGAACTGATCCTTGACGCGTCGAATGATGTCAAGATAGGGCAACCCGGGTTTGACCATCACCATATCCGCACCCTCTTCCAGATCCAGTCCGACCTCCCACAGCGCTTCGTCGGAATTGGCGGGGTCCATTTGGTAAGTTTCCTTGCTGCCTTTCCCCAGGCTTTTTGCCGAACCCACGGCATCCCTGAACGGTCCGTAAAATGAGGAGGCATATTTGGCGGAATACGCCAGGATGCGGGTATGTATGTGCCGGTCTGCATCGAGTGCTTCGCGGATCCGGCGAATGCGACCATCCATCATGTCTGAAGGTGCGACGATATCGGCCCCTGCCGCGGCTTCCACCACGGCCTGGCGCGCCAGGGCTTCCAGGGTGACATCGTTTTGCACGTAACCGTTTTCATCGATGATGCCATCCTGACCGTGGCTGGTATACGGATCCAGCGCGACATCGGTAATGATGCCCAACTCAGGAAAGCGTTTCTTGAGAGCGCTTACGGCCCCCGGCAACAGGCCATCGGGATTCCAGGCCTCACGGGCGTCAAGGGACTTCAGGGAGGGGTCAATCACCGGAAACAAGGCCAGTGCCGGGATCCCCAAGGCCAGGCAGCGCTCGGCTGTGACCAGCAGACGATCCAGTGTTTGACGCTGGATGCCCGGCATGGAACTCACGGGCTCCTCACGGTTATGGCCCTGAATTACAAAGGCGGGGTAAATGAGGTCATCGGCGCTCAGGCGATGTTCTTGAACCAGACGGCGCGAAAAAGCGTCGTGGCGATTGCGACGCGGTCTGCGTCCGGGAAAACTGCCCAAGGTTTCCATGAGGGTTCTCGATTAGGAGCGAATGAGGGAACTTAACCGACCTTGAAGACTCTGACAACTGGTTGGCGCAAATCCAACGCCTGCCTTCCTCCCTAGGGCAGGTACTTGCCAGTTTGCCTGGCACTCGCCCCTGTGAAGCATTTCATGCCACCGGGGCTTTTTTTGTCTTCATGCCGTGGGTTGATAAAGCCGTGTGATTGCTGCGTCGGCGGCATCCAGACCCTCTCGCGACACGCTTGAAAACGCAATGACTTCAAGGCGTTTCCCAAATTCTACCAAATTCTCACTGACCTCGCGCAAGACCTGAAGACGCGCACTGCGTGCCAGCTTGTCCGCTTTGGTCAACAAGACCACCACGGGCTTGCCGCTGGGCAAAAACCAGCCCAACAACTGCCGATCCAGATCGGTCAGGGGGTGCCTGATGTCCATCAGGACCACCAATCCACGCAAGGATTTTCGGGCGACCAGATAATCGGAAAGCAAATTCTGCCAGTGATGTTTAACGGCCAGAGGCACCTTGGCATACCCGTAGCCGGGCAAGTCCACCAGAAACCGCTGGTCTCCCAGGCTGAAGAAGTTGATATGTTGGGTGCGACCAGGCGTTTTGCTGGTGAACGCAAGCCGTGACTGATTAGACAACACATTGATTGCACTGGATTTTCCAGCATTGGAACGGCCTGCAAAAGCGACTTCCACTCCGGCATCCATGGGCAGGCCGGCCCACTCGTTGACAGTGATGAAGAATTTGGCGTGCTGGAAGAGAGACATCGTTGTCAGTGGAGATGCTTGAATACGGATTCAGCCGCATCCAGCGTTTGTTCCAGTTCGACCGTACCGTGGGCCGAGGACACGAATCCTGCTTCAAAAGCCGAAGGTGCCAGATAAATGCCCGCTTCCAGCATTCCATGAAAAAAGCGCTTGAACCGTTCCTTGTCCGATTCCATGACTTGATTGAGGTTGACGGGCAGTCCCTCTCTGAAATAAAGGCCAAACATGCCGCCAAGCGAGCAAACGGAGAAGGCAAAACCATGCTGGCTGGCTATGTGCGCAATCCCTTCGGTAACCGCCCGTGTCATTTCTCCCAAACGTTCATAAAATCCGGTTGCCATGGCAAGCCTGAGGTTGACGAGCCCCGCCGTTACTGCCACCGGGTTTCCCGAAAGCGTCCCAGCCTGATATACGGGTCCGATCGGGGCCAGAAACTGCATGATGTCGTAGCGACCGCCAAAGGCTGCAAGCGGCATGCCTCCCCCGATGACCTTGCCAAGCGTGGTCAGGTCGGGGCGAATGCCATAAATGGATTGGGCCCCTCCCAGGGC
>DAIDTL010000142.1 GCA_027457225.1 Ferrovaceae bacterium | reverse complement strand
GCCCAATATCGCAGTGGAGGTTTTTCGAAATAAGGAATGCCATTTAAACGAGGGGTGATCCAGTCGCCCGAGACAGCCATTTCCCGCGCAATTTCGGCATAACGTCCTTCGTCAGGCCGGGTGATGCTGCGCGTGGCGAGACCCAACCCCCAGAGCAGGACAAACAGCAGCGCGACGACCAGAGGGCGTTTCATGCTGGCGGAGCAAGGTTCTCCAGGTAGCGCTGGGCATCGAGCGCTGCCATGCAGCCTGTGGCAGCGCTGGTGACGGCCTGGCGGTAAACGTGGTCCTGTACATCGCCGGCGGCAAAGACGCCGGGAATGCTGGTTTGGGTAAAGCCCCCGTTGCGACCGGTCTGGGTGACAATATAACCGTTCTCCATAGCCAGTTGGCCAGCGAACAGTTCGGTGTTGGGACGATGTCCGATGGCGATGAAAACGCCCTTGAGCGGAATCTCCGAAGTCTGGTTGTCCCGCGTGTTTTTGATACGCATCCCGGTGACTCCGCTGGTGTCACCCAGAACCTCCTCGAGAGTATGGTTCCACAGCACGCGCACATTGCCGGTGCGTGATTTTTCCAGCAGCTGGTCGACCAGAATGGGCTCTGCCCGGAGTTTGTCGCGGCGATGAACCAGGGTTACGCTGCGTCCGATATTGCTAAGATAGAGTGCCTCTTCCACCGCCGTGTTTCCTCCACCGATGACGGCTACGTCCTCACCTCGATAAAAGAATCCATCACAGGTGGCGCATCCCGAAACACCGCGGCCCATGAAAGCCTCTTCGGAGGGAAGGCCCAGATATAGGGCAGAGGCGCCTGTGGCAATGATCAATGCATCGCAGGTGTATGTGCCGTTGTCCCCTTGCAAGGCGAAGGGACGAGAGAGCAGATCAGCCCGATGGATATGGTCAAAAATGATTTCGGTATGGAAGCGTTCAGCGTGTTGCTGAAAGCGTTGCATCAGGTCCGGCCCCTGGACTCCCATGGCATCAGCAGGCCAATTGTCTACATCGGTGGTGGTCATTAATTGTCCGCCCTGGGACAGCCCGGTAACCAGTACAGGTTTGAGGTTGGCACGTGCGGCGTAAACGGCCGCTGTGTAACCCGCTGGACCCGAACCCAGAATCAGTAAAGGGCAATGGCGAGGAGCGCTATTCATGATAAGACACCTGCAAAAGGTGCAAAGTATAACATCCGACAGAAAGGCTATAATCCGCGCATGTCTTCTTCTCATGTTCCATCAAAGTTGGCCCGTCTGCTGCGTGAAGCCCTGTTAGGACTGGTGGTTTTGGTCGCGGCATATCTGGCCATGGTGTTGATAACCTACCATCGCAGCGACCCAGGCTGGTCGGTGGGTGCGGCCTCCAGTGTCATTTCCAATTCGGGGGGGCGTATTGGGGCCTGGACATCCGATTTGCTGCTCTACCTGTTTGGCTATTCGGCAGCCTGGTTTGTCGTGGCCCTGATCCTTCTGGTTTGGCGAGGCTATCGTGCCATTGCTTCCGATCGGGAAAAGGAAATTGGCATTCAACAACCGGTGCGCAGCCGTCACTGGCTGCTCGCCATGGCCTGTGGATTTTGGCTGCTGCTTTTGACCAGTGCGGCTATCGAAGCCATGCGTTTTGCCGGGACCCAGTTTGAATTGCCGCTCCAGCCGACCGGGGTCGGGGTATGCAGTGGTGCAGGGGGAGTCGTAGGATGCGAGTTCGCCGACATGGCTGCAATCGCCCTTGGGGTGAGTGGCGCACTGATGCTTTTCCTCACGGGATTTGCCATCGGTTTTTCATTGTTGACGGGATTATCGTGGATTCTGATGGCTGAATGGATCGGCACCCGGGTGGAACAGGGCACGTTGGGGGCCATTGCATGGATGCGCGCCTGGCAGGATCGAAGGGTAGGGCGGAAAGCCGAAGAGGCGCGTGAAGCAGTTGTGGAGGAAGCCCGCAAGCAGATGGATACCCAGGCCCCTCTGATGATTGCAGCACCAGTGGTACAAATTCCCCAGTCCACCCGGGCGCTCAAGGAAAAGCAGGCGTCGCTGTTTCGCAACTTGCCCGATTCTGATCTTCCTCCCCTGTCCTTGTTGGACCAGCCTGAAGTTCAAAGCGAAACTGTTTCAGCGGAAATGCTCGAATTCACTTCCCGCCTGATCGAGCGCAAGCTCGCTGACTTCAACGTGGAAGTCAAGGTGCTGGCTGCTTATCCTGGACCGGTGATCACCCGTTATGAGATTGAGCCGGCCGTGGGGGTGAAGGGCAGTCAGATTGTCAATTTGGTCAAGGACCTGGCGCGTGCCTTGTCGGTTGGCAATATCCGGGTGGTGGAAATTATTCCCGGCAAAAGCTGCATGGGGCTCGAGATTCCCAATCCCCGGCGTGAAGTCGTGCGCCTGTCTGAGATTATCGGCTCTGAGGCTTATGGGGACATGGGATCCTCCCTGACCCTGGCCATGGGCAAGGACATCGCTGGCAACCCGGTGGTGGTGGATCTGGCCAAAATGCCGCACCTGCTGGTGGCCGGGACTACCGGGTCGGGCAAATCGGTGGCCATCAATGCCATGATTCTGAGCCTGTTGTACAAATCCACGCCACAACAGGTTCGTCTGATCCTGGTGGATCCCAAGATGCTCGAGCTCTCGGTGTATGACGGTATTCCGCACCTGTTGGCTCCAGTGGTGGTGGACATGAAAGAGGCCGCTCATGCCCTGCAGTGGTGTGTCGCGGAGATGGACAAACGCTATAAGCTGATGTCGGCGCTCGGGGTGCGCAATCTCGCGGGTTACAATCACAAAGTACATGAAGCCGAAAAGTCCGGTGAAAAACTCACCAACCCATTTACCCTGACACCGGAGGATCCGGAGCCCTTGTCCCAATTGCCCCATGTCGTCGTGGTCATCGATGAGCTGGCGGACCTCATGATGGTGGTCGGCAAGAAAGTGGAAGAGATCATTGCAAGAATTGCCCAAAAAGCCCGTGCGGCGGGTATCCATCTGGTGGTCGCTACCCAGCGCCCTTCGGTGGATGTGATCACGGGGCTGATCAAGGCCAATATTCCCACGCGTGTTTCTTTTCAGGTATCAAGTCGCGTGGATTCACGTACCATCCTCGACCAGATGGGCGCGGAAGCATTGCTGGGACAGGGGGACATGCTTTACCTGCCCACCGGAGCGGGTTATCCGCAACGGGTCCACGGGGCCTATGTGGC
>DAIDTL010000141.1 GCA_027457225.1 Ferrovaceae bacterium | reverse complement strand
GTACAATTGGGACGGGGAACCCTCAACTGGCAGTTATTCTTGAAACTGGTGAGTTTTACAATTTTTCCACTGCCGCAAACATTGCGCTTACTGTGGATCATGGCACCTTGGCAGAACTCGGTGACGCCTACTCAGGCAATCTGGTGGAGTTTAACGTTGCCGCCAATACGACTAACAGCGGGTCAATTTATGGACTATTCATTGCGCAAAGTGCAATTACTGGCACCTTAACCGTCAATGCTACCGTGTACTACGTGTATTCCTCCGCCTACCTTCCAACGTACAACTACTCCATGTTTTCCTCCACCTACCTTTCAACGTACAACACTCCGGCATCGCTTGGAACCCTTGCAGGCACCTATACCGGAGTTTACGACTACGGTGGATCCCCCGTTACTTTGTCCATGTCTGCAACTGGCGCCATTAATGGAACTTCAAGCAACTGTGCTATCGGTGGCACAGCCATACCCAGGCCATCAGGAAAGAATGTCTTTGATATCTCACTAACGTTTACCGGAGCAAATTGCATTCCCGGGGGGGTAAGCACGGCAACGGGAATTGCCGTACTGATCAACGGCAGCGATGGGCGAACCCATCTCTATACGGGTAGTCTGAACGCAGCGGGGACCAACGGATTTTTCTGGGTTGGCACCAAACAATAAGTCTTCTGGTGCCCGGAGCCGGAATCGAACCGGCATGGCCGATAAAAGCCGAGGGATTTTAAGTCCCTTGTGTCTACCAATTTCACCATCCGGGCATTGTGGGTATTTTACCGGGTTCGATGGATCCCGGGGGTGAATCGATCGGCGGCAAAGATGACCGCATGGTTGCGGTGCTCGGGCCCTGACCAGGTTCGGTAGTCCGGATTGCAGTTGTCACATGTATCGCAGTATCCCGTATGCGTTTCGCCGAAATAACCGAGAAGTGTACGCCTCCGACATTCTGAGGACTGGCAATAAAGCGCCAGTGCTTCCAGTTTATGAGAGTCAATTGCTTGCCTTTCGGGTGAACGGGATTGATTTTGGACGCGTAATCGTAGGGTGATCAGATCGTTTGGATGGAATAGCATCAAGGCGTTGGCAGGCTCTCCATCCCGGCCTGCCCTGCCAGTTTCTTGGTAATACCCTTCAAGACTGCGCGGGCTGTCAAGATGGATGACAAATCGAACATCCGGTTTATCCACACCCATTCCGAATGCCACCGTGGCTACCATGATGATCCCAGCTTCTTGTACAAATTGTTGCTGGTGTCGCTCGCGTAATGTCGTACCCAATCCCGCGTGATAAGCCAAGCTGTGCCACCCCCTTGAATGCAACCAAAAGGTCGTGTTTTCCACTTGACGGCGTGACTGACAGTAGATGATGCCGCTGTCGCGAGTGTGGTGTCGCAGAAGAAAGGTCTCGATTTGTGTCCCTGGGCTGAATTTTGGAGAGACGCAATAGTGCAGGTTGGGGCGGTTGAAGCTCGCTATAAACTGGTTGCCCGTGCCTAATTGCAGCTGCTCGGTGATTTCTTGACGCGTTTGCAAGTCTGCCGTGGCGGTCAAAGCGATGCGAGGAATGCTGGGATAGCGTTGATACAGCACATGAAGTTGGCGATACTCCGGGCGAAAATCATGTCCCCATTCTGCAATGCAATGAGCCTCATCGATGGCAAACAGGGATAACTGCCGTCTAGCAAGGAGTTGATCCAGCAACATCAAGAAGCTGTGCTGCGTTAGTCGTTCTGGTGAGACGTACAACAGCTTGAGGCGATCATTCAACAGATCGTCATGGATTTGTTTGGCATGCAGTGGATCAAGCGCAGAATTAAGATATGCCGCCGGAACGCCACGGCGGCGCAAGGCATCTACTTGGTCCTGCATGAGTGCGATCAGGGGTGAAATAACCAGCGTCAGGCCAGGCCGCATCAACGCTGGAATTTGGTAACACAAGGATTTTCCGCCGCCGGTTGGCATTAACACAAAGGCGTTTTCGCCAGCGATGAGGTGCGCAATGATGGACTCCTGGGCGCCTCTGAATGCGGAATACCCAAAAATCCGTTGGAGCACGAGCAATGGCGTAGTCATTGGGGTAGTTTGACGAGGTCTTCCGGATGTCGCCCCAGAAGCAACAGTAAAAATTTGTCAAATTTCCGCAGTCACCAGGGGCCAACGATCGGTCAGCGTGAGTTCGCTTCAGCCACCCAAATAAGCTGCAATAATTCTGGGGCATCGACCAATTCCCGAGCGGTGCCCCCCAGAGTCATGGAGCCGGTTTCCATGACATAGGCACGGTCGGCCAGTTTGAGGGCTTGCCGGACATTTTGTTCCACTAGCAGGATCGTTATTCCCTGAAGGTGGATTTCGAGAAGGATCTCAAAAATTTCTCCCACGACCATTGGCGCCAGCCCCATTGAAGGCTCGTCCAGCATGAGCAGGCGCGGTTGCGCCAGCAGGGCACGGCCAATGGCCAGCATCTGCTGTTCACCGCCAGACAAATTTCCTGCCAGTTGGCTGGCGCGTTGTTTCAGTATGGGAAATCGATGGAAAATGGCTTCCAGGTCAGGTTTTCCTGGTTGTGTGTAAGCCCCCAGTTCCAGATTCTCCAGAACTGTCAGCGTTTTGAGGATGGCTCGTCCTTCGGCAACCTGAACCAGCCCGCTCGATACTCGCTGGTGTGGACTCCAGCGAGTGATGTCCTGTCCATCCCATGTGACATGGCCAGAAAGGGTGCGGATCAATCCCGAAAGAGCCAGCAATGTAGTGCTCTTTCCGGCGCCGTTGGCTCCGACCAGGGCGACCACTTCACCTGCTTGAACTTCTAAAGTGATCCCTTT
This sequence comes from Ferrovaceae bacterium, assembly GCA_027457225.1. Lineage (GTDB taxonomy): Bacteria > Pseudomonadota > Gammaproteobacteria > Burkholderiales > Ferrovaceae > JAJZRV01. Next base: position 494 of record DAIDTL010000141.1, on the reverse strand, counting down.
GACTGCCTCTACATGACCATAGGACACGCGCAGTTGATCCAGTTTTAACAGGGGGGCGCTCACGTGCCCTCCTGACCGAGGTAAGCCTCGATAACCGCCGGGTTGGACTGAATGGCGGAAGGAGTCCCCTGGGCAATGATGCGACCGAAGTTCAAGACCGCTATGGTGTCACACAGACCCATCACAAAGCGCATGTCATGTTCGATCATGAAAACGGTTAATCGATCCTGGCGCAATGTTTCGATCAGCGCCATCACAGTGTTCTTTTCCGTGGCATTCATGCCTGCCACAGGCTCATCGAGCAGCAGCAGTTGGGGCCTTGCAGCCAGAGCACGGGCAATTTCAAGCTTGCGTTGGTTGCCGTAGGAGAGATTACCTGCCAGTTCCAGAGGTGAATCACCAAGACCTACTCGGTGTAGCAGTTGTCGTGCTTGCGCCCTGGCTTCTCGTTCAGATGCCCTGAAGCGAGGTGTTTTCAGCACAGCGTCCCAAAT
>DAIDTL010000140.1 GCA_027457225.1 Ferrovaceae bacterium | reverse complement strand
GTGGCGGCCATTCCGCCCGAACACAAGATTTTTGGACGGGCCAACTTTGTGGACGAGCACACCGTTGAGGTGGATGGAAAAATCCGCATCCATTTCGAAAAGGCGGTGATCGCAACCGGTTCCTCGCCGGTGATCCCTCCCATGTTGCAAGGGCTGGGTGAACGCGTCATCGTCAACGATGACGTTTTCAATTGGGACGATCTGCCCCGATCCGTGGCGGTCTTCGGCCCCGGTGTCATCGGTTTGGAATTGGGCCAGGCATTGCATCGCCTGGGTGTACGGGTACATCTATTTGGTCGCGGCGGGGCCGTGGGGCCACTCACTGACCCTGCCTTGAAGGACTATGCCGTGCAAATATTTGGTAAGGAGTTGGGGTTTGATACCGAGGCGCGCCTGATTCATGCGCAACGCTTCAATGACACCGTTCTCCTGGAGTGGCGGGATAGGGGAGGCGCATTGCAGCAAACCGCAGTAGATGTCGTGATTGCGGCGACGGGCCGTGCTCCCAATGTCGGCGGGCTGGGATTGGAACGTCTGGGCCTCGTCATGCAATCCAATGGAGTGCCTGTTTTCAATCGGGAGACAATGCAATGTGGCAACAGCCCGATTTTCATCGCGGGAGATGCCAATCACGATGTGCCGTTGCTTCATGAGGCGGCGGATGAAGGGAAGATTGCTGGCACAAATGCCGCAGCCTTTCCCAACGTTGCAGCCGGATTACGTCGCGCATCTCTAGCCATTGTTTTTTCGGATCCGCAGATCATTACTGTTGGACAATGCTGGAAGACGCTTGACAAGCAAGGTATTGTCACAGGTGAAGCCTCTTTCGAGGATCAGGGGCGCAGCCGAATGATGCTGCGCAATCAGGGATTGCTTCATGTCTATGCCGATCGGGGTACCGGGAAATTCCTGGGCGCTGAGATGATCGGTCCCGATGCAGAACATATCGGACATTTGCTGGCTTGGGCGTTGCAACTCGGCACCACGATCAAGGACATGCTGGAGCTGCCGTTTTACCATCCTGTGGTGGAGGAGGGATTGCGAACGGCATTGCGAATTGCTGCAGCTCAATTAGAGCAACCCACGACTCTGCAGAGTGCTGCCTGAGTTCCCGGGCGCCAAAACGGCGTATTGTATTGCGCCAGATCAATTTTGTGGTTGCGAAATATCAAGACCGCGATTGCGAACTGTCAATGTAATTACCACAAATAACGGCTAATCTTTTTCCGTTTGATAGCAAGATAAGGAAAAAGTGTATGCCAAAGCACATCACACGCTTGTTGCTCCTGGTGACTGTTATTGCAGCGGTGGCCCTTACGGCAAAACAGTTTTTTACCAACAAGTAGTACTATGCCTATGGCAATTACCGGGGCGATTCGGTCGCAGAGATTGCCAGCGATCCACCACGTTTCCGTGGTAATGAGTACTGTAAGTCGTGCCATGCCAAGCAGTATGCCGCGTGGTCGGGCAGCCTCCACAATATTCCCGGCGCCGGAAAGCACCTCAAGTGCGAAGTTTGCCACGGGCCCGTAGGGCAACATCCATCCAAAGAAAGCGCTCCTCTCAGTGTTGATGAGCGCATCAGGCTTGGTGCAAAAGCTTCCGCTCCGGTGATGGGGGCTATCCCGGCAGATGGGAAGCTGCCGGTGCCAAAGGATCGTACCAAATGCGTCCAGTGTCATGAAGCAATGCCTGGGCGCCCGGCGGCCCAGCGTCAAGTGGTGCTTGCCGCCCATGCCGGGACAGAACGGTGCACAGCCTGTCACGATCCGCATTCGCCAAAAATCAATTTTGCTTCCTTACCTCTGCCTCCGCGCGGCGATGCTAGTACAGGCAGGGCCCTTGCTGCTACTTGTGGCGCTTGCCACGGTACGACGGGTGTGAGCGACAACCCAGCCTGGCCAAACCTGGCTGGGCAGCATGCGGGTTACCTGATCAATGCGCTGCAGGCGTTCAAGTCCGGTGCACGCACAAACGCGATGATGAGTGGCATGGCAGCGGGCTTGAGCGATACCGACATGCAAAACGTGGCGGCCTATTTTTCCCATTCGAGCTGCAAGACCGCTGGGGGAGATAAGGCCAAAGTCGCTCTTGGCAAAGCCAAAGCAACGAGTTGTGCGCTTTGTCATGGGCCATCCGGCATTGGCGGCAATCCTTCCTGGCCCGATCTGGCGGGGCAGAACCCGGATTACCTGTCCAACACGCTAAAAGCGTTCCAGGACGGCACCCGCAGTCATCGCGTCATGACGAGCGTTGCAAAGACCTTGAGTGCTTCGGATGTTGACAACCTGACCGCTTATTACGCTAGTGCGCGCTGCAAGTAACGCGGTGACCAATCGAGCAAAAAATGACCCATCAAGACAAAACAGTTGAAAGCAATGCAAGCATTTTGGTTAGGCGCAATTTCTTCTTGCGAATTCTGGGTATCGGAACGGCCTGTGCGGGCGCTTGGGTTGGCTCGGAAAACCTGGTCGCGAAAGCCCAAAGCACCGAGTCGGCCTCCGCTGCGACGCCTCCAAAGATTCCCGACTACGACTGGAGCAAGCACAAGTGGGCCTTCGGTGTGGACGCCACCCGCTGCATCGGCTGTTTGCGTTGCGTCGAGGCCTGCAAGGCAGAAAATGGAGTCGCACAGGATGCACATCATTTCCGTACCTGGGTGGAACGCTACGTCTACCTGGAAGGCGATGATCGGGCCCATATTGACAGCCAGAACGACCCGCAGAATATCGCCGCGTCAGGCTCGGAAAAGGAATTTAGTTTCGACAACCGTTACAAAGACGCCAAGGTGGAAAAGGCGTTTTTCGTGCCCAAACTTTGCAATCACTGCACGCATCCGGCGTGTGTTCAGGTTTGTCCGACGGGCGCAACCTACCAAACCAAAGATGGCGTGGTGTTGATTGATCATGCCTATTGCATCGGTTGCCAGTACTGTGTTCAGGCATGCCCTTACGGAGTGCGCGAATTCAATCACGTTCTTGGTGTGACAGACAAATGTACCTGGTGTTACCACCGCATCACCAAGGGATTGCAACCCGCTTGCGTCGAAGTCTGCCCTGTTGAAGCGCGCATTTTTGGTGATCGCAACGATCCACAAAGCTCAATCAGCTTGTTCCTTCGCAACAACCGTGTGGAAGTGCTGAAGCCTGAGACGGGTAATGCGCCCAACGTGTTTTACGTTGGTATAGACAAGGAGGTTTCCTAAATGATAGGCACCACTGCAGATGCAGCCCCCTATGTCGGATACGTTTATCCCAACGAAACCGACATTCCATGGAGCATATTGATTGTCATTTATCCCTATATTACCGGTCTGGTGGCTGGGGCTTTCATCGTGTCCAGTCTGTATCACGTCTTCGGTATGGCACAGTACAAACCCGTGGCGCGTTTTGCGCTTCTGACGGCGGTTAGTTTCATGTTCTTTGTGCC
>DAIDTL010000139.1 GCA_027457225.1 Ferrovaceae bacterium | reverse complement strand
GTCACCGACGCTTTTGACCTCCGACATCAGCCTGTCGACTTCATCGAGTACTTTGTTCACGATGACGGCCAGCATGTCGAGTTCATCATGCCGGCCGCTGACCGGCAGCCTCTGCTTCATATTGCCGTGCATGATCAGTTCGCACACCTGCTGAATCTGTTCGACGCGTCGCAACGGCCCAAAACTGAGGAGCAAACCGACTGCCAGGCCAAGCAGAATGGTCAGCGACCCGCCCCAGAAAAAAGCGCCACGCATGACTTCGCCGAACTCGGTGAACTGCTGTACATCGTGCCCTATCAACAGGACGTTTCCCGAACTTACGCGGATGGCCAGCGCACGTGCGGGAAGTGATTGCGATGCCAGATTGGTCGCGGACAGCGTGGTTCCGTGGATGTGAGCGTCCACCGGCATACCGGTCGGCAGCCGGGGAATATTCCCGGCAATCAGGCGCCCGTCGGACGAAAACAACCCGTAAAAAAATACATGCCGCTGGTCGAGCTGTATGCTTTTGTTGATTTCATCGGACAGGCTGCTGAGTCCCACCTGGTTGAAACGCGTTTCTTCGAGCGTCAGGATCAGATCGACACGACGGGTCATTTCCGTTGCCGTCTGCCAATAGATGAAGCCCAGCAGCATGACCACGCACGCCGAGAAAAACAGGCTGTATAACAGGGTCAGCCGGAAGGCGACCGTTCGCGATAGTTCAGATATGCTCACTCAGCATGTACCCCACACCGCGCACCGTGTGGATGAGCGGCGGTAGCGACGGAACATCGACCTTGCGCCGCAGACGGCCGATGTGCACATCGATGATATTGGTGCCCGGATCGAAATGATAGCCCCAAACCGACTCGAACAGCATGTTGCGTGTCAGGGTTTGGCCGGAATTGCGCATCAGATATTCCAGCAGACGATATTCGGTCGGCAGCAGATCCAGCTCCTTTTCGGCACGGCGTGCCTGTCGCGTCACCAGATCGAGCTCAAGATCTACAACGCGCAGTTTGGTTTGGCGTTCTGTCCGGCTTTGCCTGCGCAGCAAGACCTCGACTCGCGCCGCCATTTCCTCCGAGGCGAACGGTTTGACCAGATAATCGTCGCCGCCCGCGCGCAGTCCGTCCACCCGTTCGTCCACATCGCTCAACGCGCTGATCATCAGCACGGGCGTGTCGATATTTTGTTCGCGCATGGCAGTCACGATGGTCAAGCCGTCAACAAAGGGCAGCATGCGATCCAGGGTAATGAGGTCATATTGTCCGCTCAGCGCGCGGTCCAGCCCTTCCTGGCCGTTACCTGCCCAGTCCCCTTCAAACCCGTGATTGCCGAGCTCGTCCATGATTTCCCTGGCCGTGGTCTCGTCGTCTTCTATTGCCAGAATTCTTGTCATCCGCGTTACCTCCATTACCCGTCCGTATCCATATGGAAGCGCCGATTTAGTCTGTTTTACTCCCTCTTCCGCAGGGAGAGGGGACTTAATCAGTAATTCCCTGGCTCATAAGCAGCCATCTGTAATATCAAAATAACACATACGGACAAGATTCAAGATGAACAAGATTTTATGTTCGGCAGCTCACTCATCGCATATACAAACACGCATCGGTGTGCTGTGCGTATATCCACTCTACCTCTTTTCATTTCCGATCACCTGCCTGCCACTCCGAAATTGGCTCAAGAAAAAACCCACTGTGTTGCCACAGTGGGTTTTAAGGTTTCCAAACTCCAACTGGCTAAGCCAGCAAGGAATTAGAACTTGACGCGCAGACCAGCGCCGTAGGTGTTGAAGGCCGCGATACTGCCAGGACCAGTAGTGCCAACCACGTTCAGTCCACCTGATTTCGCATCATGCATCACAGCAGCATACAGATTCGTCTTCTTGCTCAGATTGTATTCAACCATCGCAGAGTAGTACTTGTCATCGCCAGTAAGACCTGATGTGTTGTAAGCAGGTACCTTCGCGTCATAGAAACCCAACGAAAGCTTGGTCGAAGGAGCAACTTGGTAGTTCGCACCCAGCCAGTACACGTTGATATTTTTTTGCGGACCGCTAAATGCCGAGTAGGTACCAACGTTATAACCATAAATCTGCCCGATGCCCATATCCGCACCATAATTGCTTGGAGCGGAGATCTGCATACGCTCGTAACCAGCCTTCAGAGTCAAAGGCTCGACCACTTGCCAGCGACCGGCCAGCATGTAAGAAGTCAGGTTTTCGTACGTTACGTTGACAGTGTTAGCTGTGGCATTCGGGCCAATGCCCGTCGTGTCGTTGGCGTATTGCACTGCGGCCTGAACACCAAAGGTATCCGCTTCGTATCCCGCGTTAGCCTGGAGGTTGCTACGTGCCGATGTGGCACCGGCCATGCCGCCCATGCCGTACATGGCATTCACGTTGAAATTGCCGATCTTCTTGGCATACTTGATCGCATTGTCAACGCGCGAGTTGTCGGTTGCGCCACCACCACCGTAAGAACCGGAGAAGTTGATCGGCGAGAACATTTGCGCGTTCACCGGATCATAGCCACCACCGACGGAGCCGATGATGTCCAGTTGCAGGCTGTACTGACGACCGAAAGTCACAGTGCCCAGGTCAGCATTGGAAAGACCGATCAAAGCCATGCGGTTGAACAACTGACCGTTCAATGCGGTGTCGGCGATCATCATGCCGTTATTGATTCCGCCAACAGAGCCATTAGAAAGTTGACCTTTATTAGTACCGCCAGCCAGGCCGGAAGTTGCCAGTTGGCCGTTACCCAGGCTGAATGCAGATTCCAGTTGGAAGAACGCGCTGCTGCCGTCACCGAGGTCTTCAGCACCCTTGATGCCCCAGCGAGATTGCGATTCGCCGCCGTTCATCATGCCGCGAACCGTTCCGATTTTTGCGTTGTTGGGTTGCGCGCCGATAGGCACAGCGCCAGTCACGAAGGTGGGGCTGAAGTCACCGGCATTGGTCATCTGGGCAACACCCAAGTCCAACACGCCGTACAGGGTAACACTGCTTGCGCCGGTGTCAGCGAAAGCCAGTGCAGGTGCTGTCAATGCCGCAGCAACTGCCAATGCGATCATTTTCTTTTGCATATTTATAAACTCCTAAAGTTTTATTGGCCCAATCGGCAAGTACGCTCGCCGATGCATTCTTTGAAATCCTCCTGAGTGAGAATTCGAGGCGCATTATGCCCAAATTAAAAAGCAAAGTGCGACTTGTCATATTTTTTTCACATAACCGTCTCTATTGCGCAACAGCTTTTCCATTTTCATAAAACTGCAATGAAACTGGATTAGATAAAAGCCTTAAACCCTATATTTGGCGGGCCTATTGAGGGCATCAGTTATTTCCCTACGATTGTAAGGTTGTAGTAAGTTTGCAATGTAAGATTGCTGTAAGAAAACTGTTTGCGTGACGCTGGAATTACAAAAAAGGTGAAGTTAAAAAAGAGC
>DAIDTL010000138.1 GCA_027457225.1 Ferrovaceae bacterium | reverse complement strand
CTTTTGGGGTTTCCCCCGAAAAAAAGCCGGATTCTGGTTAAGAATCCGGCAAGTAGATCCACAATAGGAGGCATTCGAAAAAAATCCGCTCGACCCTCGCTACAAGTACGAGCATTTATCGTGCCATCAAATCAGGGCAGCGGAGTTTCCATTCGGATACGGTATTTTTCCATGCGGTAACGTAGGGTCATGCGGGTTATACCCAGACGCCGGGCTGCTTCAGAAATGTTACCGTGGCTGGCCGCAAGGGCCCGCTGAATCAAGGTACGCTCGGCATCTCCCAGTGTGACGCTATCCCAATTTTCCGGTACCGGCAAAGAGGGCTCCTGCAGATGGAGCGGCAGGGCAAAGGCCTGGGCTGTCAATGGTGCATCCCCGGAAAGCAGTACTGCACGTTCCGTCAAATGTTTCAATTCCCGCACATTACCTGGCCAGGCATAGCCCAGCAGGGCTTCCAGGGCGTCTTCGCTGAAGCGGGGAGTAGCCAACCGATAACGCTGGGCCGTCTGGTCGGCATAGTGCCGCGCCAGCAGGAGGATATCTTCGCCGCGTTCACGTAACGGGGGCAGGGAGAGGGTCAGGACATTCAACCGGAAATACAGGTCGGAACGAAATGCGCCCTGATCGACCTGCTGACGTAAATTGCGGTTGCTGGCAACCACGAAACGGGCGTAAATCGGGCGCTCACGGACCGAACCGACGCGACGTACGCGACGCCGTTCGATCACGGTCAATAGTTTGGCCTGAAGATCCAGTGGCAGCTCGCCAATTTCATCCAGAAACAGGGTGCCATTTTCAGCGGCCTCCAGGAGCCCGGTGCGCGCCTGCAACGCACTGGTGTAGGCCCCTTTCTCGTGGCCGAACAGTTCGGCTTCGATCAGGTCGCGCGGCAGGGCGGCACAGTCCACATGAACGAAAGGGGCGGCATGGTTGGCACTTTCCTGGTGCAGTAAATGAGCCACCACATCTTTGCCGGAGCCGGTTTCGCCCTGAATCAGGACTGTCGGACCCGCAGCTTCCGTACCGGTGAGCTTGCCCAGTTGTCGAATTTGCTGACGCAGCGCGCGCAGTGCCGGACTCTCGCCCAACATGACCACACCTTCCATGTTTCGGGCTTCTCGTTCGCGGGACCAGGACAATTGCTGCTGCACACCGGCACGATGCAGGGTGGCGGCCACGGCAAGTACCATTTCCTCGAGATCGATGGGTTTTTTGAGGTAATCAGCCGCCCCCAGTTTCATGGCACGCACCGCATCGGCGACTTCCCCAAAGGCCGTCATCACAATGACCGGCGTGGGGCGATCATCGCGCCCTTGCATCAATTGGGTCAATTGCTCCAGGCCATCACCGTCCGGCAGGCGCAAGTCGAGCAGCACCAGATCGGGGATGTGCTGGGCGGCATACGCCGTTCCTTCGGCGAGCGTAGTGGTCAGGGTACAGCCATAGCCGGCTTTTTCCAGGCGTTTGACTACCGCCCGGGCAAACAGGACTTCGTCTTCGATGATCAGAATATGCGTTGTGCTCATAACAGGGGCAACCATAGCAAAGCTTTTGTGCCGCCTTCAGGGCGGATTTCAAACTGTACACCGCCCCCGTGAATTTCTAACACCTTGAGTGCAAAGGGAATGCCAAGCCCAGTGCCGGTGCGTTTGGTGGTGGGGCCGGGAGCCAGCTTTCCGGTCTCAGGAGCATAACTAATCCCCGGGCCTTCGTCGCACAAGGTGAGGGCGATGCGGGAAGGCTCGGATTGCAGCGTCAGGGTCACCGTACCGCCATGAGGGGAAGCTTCGATGCTGTTGACCAACAGGCCGTGCAACGCTTGTTCCACCAATTCCGGGTCAATCGAAGCCGACAGTGGCGTGACCGGATCCTGCAACACCATGCGTACGTTGCGGTGACGTGCGAGCGGCTCCGTCATGGTCATCAAGTCGGTGATCAAGGGGACCAGCGCTGTATTCTGGCGTTGGGCTTCAAGCGGATGGAGGTAGGAGAGAAGGGACTCGGTCCACCTTTCCAGGCGATCGCAACTGTCCATGATGCCCTGTAACCCTTCGCGCATTTCAGGTGCGAGCCGGGGGTCCTGAAGGACCTGGGCGGTAGCTCGGATGCTGGCCAAAGGGTTGCGGATATTATGGGCCACGATGGGTACCAATGAGCCCAGGGTCGCCTGACGTTCCGCGCTGACCAAAGCTTTCCGGCTCTGGGCCAGATCACTGGCCATCTGGTTGATGGCATCGGCCAGGGTGACCAGTTCCAGGGCGCCCTGTCGCGGCACCGGGTGGGCCAGTTCGCCTGCCGCCAGCACTCGGGTGGACTGCAACACCTGCGACAGGGGTTGCAGAAAATGGGTGCGCAGAAAGCGTTGGGTCAGCAGCCACAGGCCCACGGCCAGCAGGATGGGAACAACCAGGAGTAGCGGGGTGTAGCGGGCGAGCGACGAGAGCTTTTGCTGGAGGGTGTCCTGTTGTTGCACCAGAAGATGGTCAATCTGGCCGAACGCCGCTTCATAGGCGCGGATACCCCCGGATTCCAGGTCCACATCCAGGACCCGTTGCAGCAGATGCTCGTCGGAGGGAACGGGTCCGAATGCGACCAGGTCTGTACGCTGATAGATTTCCCGGTAGGAACGCTTCAGTTCGGTGACCGCGTTGGCTTCGTCTCCTGGCCGCGCGCTCTGCGTCAGGCGCTTGAGACTGTCCTCAATCTGCTGTCCAAACGCGCGGTATTGGGATTGGGCTTGGGGGTCATCCAGGAAGGCGGCGTCGAACACCTCTTTCATCTGCCGGTAGAGCGTGCCGCGCATGGCGTCTACCTCGTGCAACATGGATTGCAGGCGCAGGGATTCCTGGGTGGTGGTTTGCCATAGATACAGCCCGCCTGCTCCCACGACGCTGGTACAGAAGACCAGCGCCAGGTAGATGGCAGAATAGCGCAACGTAATCTGCTGGAGAGAGCGTGGAAGGTCCATAGAATGGGGTAGTCTATCATCACAAGCTGCTTGTGTTAGAATGCGCCGTTTAGGCGGGCTGTGTCGGCCCTCGATAGTCCACTTCGGTTCAATGCCATGGTAGAAGCAACGCTCAAGCAATTCGCACCTTACGTCCCCAAAAAAGGGGAGGCGTATATGAATAAAAAGCAACTGGATCATTTCCGCCGGTTGCTGGAAGGCTGGAAATCCGAGCTCGGTGAGGATATTGATCGTACCGTCCATACCATGCACGATGAAGCCACGGTGTTTGCCGATCCCAATGATCGCGCCAGCCAGGAATCGGATATGGCGCTTGAATTGCGTAATCGCGATCGGGAACGCAAACTGATCAAAAAAATTGACGAGACCATTGCCAAGATCAGCGCAGGCGAATATGGCTACTGCAACAGCTGCGGGATAGAGATCGGGCTCAATCGGTTGCAGGCCCGTCCTACGGCGAGCCTATGCATTGACTGCAAACAGCTGGAAGAAATGCGCGAGCGGCAGGTGGCCAAGTAAGGC
>DAIDTL010000137.1 GCA_027457225.1 Ferrovaceae bacterium | reverse complement strand
TTGACATCCAGGGGCTCCGGAAGGCCATGACCGACGTCGCAGAATGGGCAGCGCCGGGTGCAGAGGTCGCCCATGATCATGAATGTTGCGGTGCCCTGGCTGAAGCATTCGCCAATGTTGGGGCAGGAGGCTTCTTCGCAAACGGAGTGCAGCCGGTTTTCGCGCAGGAGGGCTTTGATTTCATTGAAGCGTGCACCGCCGGCCGTGCGGACACGAATCCAGTCGGGTTTGCGAAGCAGTATCTGGGGAACTATTTTGATCGGGATGCGCGCTGTTTTCAAAGCGCCCTTTTCTTTGGTGGTCATGACATTACGGGGCACGCGTTAAGGCGTGCCGTCAGCAGGTTGAGCAATTGTTGCTCGAGATGATTGATGGATTCGGAAATGCCCACATCAAGGGTTCGGGTCACCGGCATCCCGGCATAGCCGCAAGGGTTGATGTGCCGGAAAGGGGCCAGGTCCAGGTCGACGTTGAGGGACAGCCCATGATAGCTGCACCCGCGTTGCACCCGGAGGCCCAATGCGGCGATTTTGGCCCCTTCCACGTACACACCGGGCGCACCAGGCAGCAATCCTGCCGCAACGCGGTGCGTTGCCAACAATTCCAGGACGGCCTCTTCCATCAAGCGCACCAGGCCTTTGACGGTAAGGCGGCGACGACGCAGGTCAACCAACACATACACCACGATCTGTCCCGGGCCATGGTAGGTGATCTGCCCGCCACGATCCACTTTGATCACGGGAATGTCGGAAGCCTGTAACAGGTGCTCCGGCTTCCCGGCCAATCCCAGTGTGTAAACAGGGGGATGCTGCAGGGACCACAGCTCGTCGGTGGTGCTTTGATCACGCTGGCGTGTAAAGGACTGCATGGCGCGCCAGGCGGATTCGTATTCGGTCAGCCCGGTGGAATTGCGGATGAGCAGAGGCAGGGGTGCCGGGTTCACAGCACGATCACCACGGAGGGATGGCCGGACAGGTCGCGATACAGGGCATCCAGCTGCGCCCGTGAAACGGCACGAATGGTACAGGTGACACTGAGGTATTTTCCGGTGCTGCTGGAGCGCATTTCCAATGTGGCTGGATTGAAATCAGGGGCATGCTGCAGCACGATGCCCATGACGGTCTGGGCAAAGCCATCCACCGTCTGCCCCATGACCTTGATTGGAAAGTCACATGGAAACTGGAAGATGTCTTCGCTTCCCGCTTCGATGAAAGGATCGCTCATGGGTGTTTAAGTTCCTGGTACAGGGACAACAACTTTTTGCTGAGGGGTCCCGGAAGGCCGTTGCCCACAGGTTGGTCGTCCAGCAGGGTGATCGGGACAATCTCGCGGGTACTGGAAGTCATCATGATCTCGGAGGCGCGGCGCAACTCGGATTCAGTGACCGGACGTTCCTCAAACGGGATGTGGTGCCTGGCAGCAATCTCAAGCACCAGATCGTAGGTAATGCCGGGCAGCAGCAAATGGTTGCGGGGCGGGGCCAACAACACGCCGTCAACCACCACCAGGACATTGCTGGCCGCACCTTCGGTAAGGTATCCCTCCCTGATCAGCAGGCATTCTACTGCGCCGGCCTCAACGGCCATCTGGCGCAGCAGCACGTTGGCCAGCAATGCGGTGGTCTTGAGATGGCATTTGAGCCAGCGAAAGTCGTTGTGGGTAATGGCTTTGACGCCCTGACGCAACCATTCGGCGGGTGGGGGCGCCATGGGTTTGGCCATGGCAAATACCGTCGGGGTCGTCTCCTTTGGAAAAGCGTGATCCCGCGGAGCCACTCCCCGGGTGACATGAAGGTAAATCGACTGGGTTGCCTCGGGTTCACGCGCGATCAATTGCTGGATCAGCATTTTCCAGGCGGTGCGCGTCAGGGGATTGGGGATGCGCACACCCTCCAGCGAGTTGGCCAGCCGATCGAGGTGACGTTCCAGAGCCAGGGGGATTCGATCGTAGACAGGAATGACTTCGTAGACACCATCGCCAAAGATGAACCCACGATCCATCACTGGAACCCGGGCCTGCTCCAGGGGCATGAACCGGCCGTTAAGATAAATGTCGCTCATTTCAGCATCAACCGTACGGTGTCCCAACCGCGCGTAAACGCATTTCCAACGGCAACCGATTCCAGGGCCACCAGGTCATGGGTCACGACGGGTTTGCCATCATAGTCGATCTCCAGGGTTCCAAGCTTTTGTCCTGCAGCCACGGGAGCCACAACGGGTTGCAAAGTGGTGAGGGTTTGCCTGAATCGGGAGCCTTCCCCCACAGGGGCGGTCATCCAGATTTCCTCGGTAAACCCTGCCTTGACTTCCCGGGCGGCACCCTTGAAAACTTCCAGGGATTTGACCGGCGTATTTTTCTGAAACAGGTGCTGGGTTTCAAAAGTCTGAAATCCCCAGTTGAGGAGTTTCTGGCTTTCGATGGTACGGGCAGAGTCGCTGTTGGTGCCAAGGACAACGGACAGAATGCGCCGCTCGCCGCGCCGCGCGGAACTGATCAGACAATATCCGGCATTGTCGGTATGCCCTGTTTTCAGGCCATCAACCGTGGTATCGATCCACAACAGGCGGTTGCGATTGGGTTGGGTGATCCCGTTGTAGCGATACTCCTTGATGGAATAAAGGGGATAGTACCCGGGAAAATCCCGGATCAGGGCGCTCGCCAGCACCCCCAGGTCACGCGCCGTAGTGTAATGCTGTGGATCGGGTAATCCGGTGGCATTTACGAAGTGGGTATTGTTCATCCCCAGGGCAGCGGCCATTTTGTTCATGCGTTCGGCAAACGCTTCCTCCGAACCGGACAAGGCTTCCGCCAGCGCAATACTGGCGTCATTGCCGGATTGGATGATGACGCCATGAATCAGTTCGTCAACGGTGGCGGGTTTCTGGGGTTCGATGAACATGCGCGACCCTTCCGCTTTCCAGGCGTGCTGGGAAACCGGCACCGTCTGGTCGGGGGAAAGCACCTTCTCCTTCAGCGCTTTGAAGACCAGGTAGGCCGTCATCAACTTGGTCAACGAAGCGGGTTCAGTACGCTGATCGGGATTGAGTGCAGCCAGCGGCTGTCCGCTTTCCACTTCAAGCAGGGTGTAAGAACGGGCTGCCACATAAGGGGCGGTGAGGGTGGCATCAGCCAGCGCGGCAAAACCAGTGAAAAGACAGACAAACAAAAAGCACAGACGACGCATGAGGGGCAACCCAATATCCAAAACGCCCATTATACCCCGCGTTATTTTGGAAACAGTCGCTCCACCTCTACTTCAGTACTTCCTTGATTGAGATAACCCAGTTTCCAGGCTGCGGTATAGCTCAGGTCGATCAGGCGGTCAGAACGAAACGGGCCACGATCATTGATGCGAACCACCACGGATTTGTGATTGGACAGGTTGGTGACACGGACATAACTGGGAATGGGCAAGGTGGGGTGCGCGCCCGTCATGGCATACATGTCGTAGGTTTCGCCCGAGGAAGTGGAATGTCCATCGAAGCGTCGGCCATACCAGGAAGCCAGGCCGGTTTCATGATAGGGTACCAGCTCGGTGCTCGGCGTATAGGCTTTGCCTAATGC
>DAIDTL010000136.1 GCA_027457225.1 Ferrovaceae bacterium | reverse complement strand
GGACTGGCTTCCTCATGGTCTGGGGGCCTTGCAACCTATTATCAAACCCAAGGGTATCGATGATGTGCCCATTGTGACACTCACCCTGTACAGCAAGAACCCGGAGACCGGGGCCTACGATCTGGAACGGGTGGCCCACAGCATTGAATCCGACCTCAAGCGTGTACGCGGCACGCGTGAAGTGACGACCCTGGGAGGAACTGGGCGTGCCGTGCGCGTGGAGATCGATCCGGCACGTCTCAACAGTACCGGCATCAGTCTTGCCCAGGTGCGCACAGCCCTGCAGTCGGCCAACATGGGGTTACCGTTGGGTGATTTGCTGACAGGCAATCGGGCAATCGCCCTGGAGTCGGGTGACTATCTCAGGAATGCGCGCGACGTGGCTGAGGTGGTCGTGGGGGTTCAAGGCGGGCGTCCGGTTTATCTACAGGAAGTAGCGACCATCAAAAATGGGCCGCTTATCCCCAGCCGTTATGTCTGGTACGGCGGAGCAGGCAAGGCAGGGGTTGCTGCCGAATACCCGGCGGTTACATTGGCCATTACCAAAAAGCCGGGCGAAAATGCCATTGACGTGGCCAACGCGGTCATGCAACGTGTACAAACCTTGAAGAACACTGTCATTCCTGCGGATGTGCAGGTCGCCGAGACGCGCAACTACGGTGAAACGGCCAATGACAAGGCCAAGAAGCTGATTCAGAAATTACTGTTTGCCACGGCATCGGTCGTCGCTCTGATCTTCATTGCCTGGGGCGGCGAGAGGCGGCCATCGTGGGTACGGCCGTGGTTCTGACCCTGACTGTCACTCTGTTTGCTTCCTGGGCCTGGGGATTTACCCTCAACCGGGTTTCCCTGTTCGCATTGATTTTTTCCATCGGGATTCTGGTAGATGATGCCATCGTGGTCGTGGAGAACATCCATCGGCATCAGCAGCTGTTTCCCGGAAAATCCCTGAAAGAGATCATCCCGGGTGCGGTGGACGAAGTCGGGGGTCCCACTATCCTGGCCACCTTGACCGTGATTGCTGCGCTTCTGCCGATGGCGTTTGTCAGCGGGCTGATGGGCCCCTACATGAGCCCCATTCCCATCAATGCCAGTATGGGGATGTTGCTCTCGCTCACCATCGCATTTGTCGTCACGCCTTGGCTGGCGCGCCTTTGGATGAAGTCTTCCCACGCCAACTCGCACGGCCGGCCAGCGGGATCACCAAGTGGCATGACCGTTCGCATAACACCCTGGTTTTATCGCGTGTTTGATCCGCTATTGGACGACCAGCACGGTGCGCGCAACCGGCGCTTCCTGGGACTTGGCATTGCCGGATTGATTGCACTTTCGATGTTGTTGCCGGCAACCGGGCTGGTGCTGCTCAAGGTGCTGCCTTTCGACAATAAATCCGAGTTTCAGGTGGTAGTGGATATGCCGGCCGGGACCCCGCTGGAACAAACGGCGGCCGCGTTGCATGAAATGAGCGCTTACCTCGCCGCGGTACCGGAAGTTACCGATTACCAGGCCTATACAGGCACCGCAGCCCCCATCAACTTTAATGGGTTGGTGCGCCAGTATTACCTGCGCGCAGGCGGCGAGGTGGGTGATATTCAGGTCAACCTGGTGGACAAGCATCATCGCAAAGAACAGAGCCACGCTATTGCCACCCGGTTACGGCCTCAACTGCAGGTTATCGGCAAGCGCTTTGGGGCCAACGTCAAGATCATCGAGGTTCCTCCAGGACCACCAGTACTCTCACCCATTGTGGCTGAAATCTACGGACCGGATCCCGATGGGCGACGTCAGGTCGCAAAAGCGGTCCGTGCAGTGTTTGAGAAAACGCCGGGGGTAGTGGACGTGGATGACAGCAGCATTGCCGAAGCGCCCAAAATAATGTTGCGGGTGGATCGTCGAAAAGCGGCGTTGCTGGGTATTTCCCAGCAGACTATTGCGACCACGATGCAGACGGCGCTTTCCGGCGAGGCTGTCACCTGGCTGCACGATCAAACCAAGTATCCCGCCTCAGCCTGGGTTCAACTGCCAGGTGAGCTGCAAGGGGATCTCGACGCCCTGTTGCAGCTGGGTGTACAGGGTTCGCAGGGGCAACTGGTGCCGCTGCGCGAACTCGTCACACTGTCGGATACCGTGCGCGAACAGCCGGTCTACCACAAAGATCTGTTGCCAGTAAATTATGTGGTGGGAGACATGGCCGGAAAAGTGGACAGCCCTCTGTATGGCATGTTTGCAATGCGCCATGAGTTGAACCGAATCAAGACGCCGGGAGGAGGGACGCTCACTGATTATCTCATCAGTCAGCCGGAAGATCCGTATCGCGGCTACTCGCTCAAATGGGATGGTGAGTGGCAGGTCACCTACGAAACATTTCGCGACATGGGTGCGGCCTATGCAGTGGGCCTGGTGTTGATTTATCTCCTGGTGGTCGCCCAATTCGGTTCTTATCTGATACCCCTCATTATCATGGCGCCCATTCCCCTGACCATCATCGGGGTCTTGCCGGGGCACGCACTGCTGGGTTCACAGTACACGGCCACCAGCATGATTGGCATGATTGCCCTGGCCGGGATCATCGTGCGCAATTCCATCCTGCTGGTTGATTTCATCAACTTGCAGACCAAGAAAGGCATCCCGTTCAAGGAGGCTATTGTGCGTTCGGCCATCACCCGTGCCCAGCCCATCGTGCTGACGGGATTTGCAGCCATGCTGGGAGCTTTCTTCATCCTGGATGACCCCATTTTCAACGGCCTGGCGATTTCGTTGATTTTTGGCATTTTTGTTTCAACAATGCTGACCTTGGTGGTCATTCCCACACTGTATTACGCGGCATATCGACACCGGTATACCCACGTCGAATCTTCACAAGGAGAACAAACATGAAATCCTGGCAACTGGTACGTGTCATTGCAGGGGCTTTTATACTGCTTTCTCTGGCTTTTGGAATCCCGGGCAACCCCCTGTTTCTCAGTCAGTGGTGGCTGGCATTTACGGCATTCGTCGGAGTCAATCTGCTGCAAAGCGGTCTGACGCACTGGTGTTTGATGGAAATTTTGTTGCGCAAGTTGGGCGTGCGGCCCGGGTGCTGATGCCATGCATGCCCCACTTCGATTCACGCTGTGGTGTTCCATGATGGTTGCATCGATCGCACAGGCTACTGATTTGATCCAGGTCTGGCAGGCCGCCCAGCAGCACGATCTGGATTATGTGGCGGCTCAGGAGGCACACCAGGCTGGACAATCGCAACGCGACCAATCAAACGCACTGTGGCGACCGTCCCTGCAGGCTACAGGAACCACTGGACGCATGACCAACGACAGCCAGACCCAGGGGGCCCAGTTTTACGCTCCTGGCTTCCCGTTGACCAACAATGCGGCGTTCAACACCTCCATCAACAATGGCACGATGGATCGTTTTGCACTTTCGGCACGTCAGCCCATTATCAACCGTGAACGATTGACCCAGAGTCGACAATTGGATTTTAAGGCGCAAGTTTCCGACCTGGAATGGCAAAATGCACGCCAGGAATTGATGCTGCATACCGTGCAACGCTATTTCGATGTGGCACTGGCACAAGAAATGTTGCAGG
>DAIDTL010000135.1 GCA_027457225.1 Ferrovaceae bacterium | reverse complement strand
AAGCTGGACTCTCCATTAAGCCCGGTTTTGGATAGTCCATGGATATCCGTTTCAAAGCCTGGAAAACGTCCATTGAAATCTCGTGCTAATTTAAGATAGCGTACGATGGTGGCATTGAAACGCTCTCCAGGAATCAGCAACGGAATTCCGGGGGGATAAGGTGTCAGCAATACTGAGGTGATGCGTCCTTCCAGATCGTCAATCTCGACCCGTTCGGTTTCACGGTGTGCCATACGGGCAAATGCGTCTACAGGTTTCATCGCCGGCACCATGTCGGAAAGGTACATCTCCGTGGTGAGCCTTGCTACATCATTGGTGCGATAGACCTCATGTATCTGGTCTGAGAGGTGCTTGAGTCCCCAGGTTTCGTAACGCGGGTACTTGGCCACAAATTCAGGCAACACCCGCCACAAGGGTTGATTTTTGTCGTAGTCATCCTTGAACTGTTGCAGTTCAGTCACCAGGGTATTCCAGCGCCCTTTGGTGATGCCGATGGTGAACATGATGAAGAAAGAATAGAGCCCTGTTTTTTCCACCACCACGCCGTGCTCGGCCAGGTACTTGGTCACTACTGCAGCAGGAATGCCCATGTCATGGAAATCACCATCAACATCCAGGCCCGGGGTAATCACGGTGGCCTTGATGGGATCCAGCATATTGAAACCGGGAGCCAGATCGCCAAACCCGTGCCAGCGCTCGTTTGGTTTTAACATCCAGTCCTCGCGACTGCCGATGCCCTCCTCTGCCAGATACTCGGGGCCCCATACCTTGAACCACCAGTCGGCCCCCCACTCTTCATCAACCTTACGCATGGCACGCCTAAAATCCAGCGCTTCGTTAATGGATTCTTCCACGAGTGCTGTCCCACCGGGGGGTTCCATCATGGCTGCTGCTACATCACAGGACGCAATAATGGCGTACTGCGGGCTTGTCGAGGTGTGCATCAAGTAAGCTTCGTTGAAACAATCCCGATCAAGTTTGCGGGTTTTGCTGTCCTGAATCAGGATCTGTGACGCCTGGCTCAATCCGGCCAACAACTTGTGGGTGGATTGGGTGGACATGACCATGCTTGACTCGCAGACCGGGCGGTCGCGCCCAATGGCATGCATGTCCTTATAAAAGTCGCTGAATGTTGCATGCGGCAACCAGGCCTCATCAAAATGCAGGGTGTCAATTTCACCATCCAGCATGCCTTTGATGGTTTCCACATTGTAGATAATACCGTCGTAGGTGCTCTGGGTGATAGTCAGCACGCGAGGTTGCAGGGTGCTGCCTTGGGCAAATGGATTGGCCGCTATCTTGCGGCGGATATTTTCCGGGTTGAATTCACTCAGCGGAATGGGCCCGATGATGCCGTAGTGGTTGCGCGTAGTCATCATGAATACCGGAATGGCCCCGGTCATCGTGATGGCGTGGAGCACCGACTTGTGGCAGTTGCGGTCCACCACCACGACATCGCCGGATGCTACGGTAGAATGCCAGACGATTTTGTTGGAAGTGGATGTGCCGTTAGTCACAAAAAACAAATGGTCAGCATTGAAGATACGCGCCGCGTTGCGTTCGGAGGCCGCTACCGGTCCGGTATGGTCGAGTAGCTGTCCGAGTTCATCCACCGCATTGCAGACGTCGGCACGCAGCATGTTTTCTCCAAAAAACTGATGGAACATCTGACCCACCGGACTTTTTAAAAATGCCACTCCCCCCGAATGGCCAGGGCAATGCCAGGAATAGGATCCGTCAGAGGCGTAATGGGTCAATGCCCGGAAAAAAGGTGGCGCCAGGGAGTCCAGGTACACCCGTGCTTCGCGCGCGATGTGCCGCGCTACAAACTCGGGGGTGTCCTCGAACATGTGAATGAAGCCGTGTAATTCTTTCAACACGTCGTTTGGGATATGGCGGGAAGTACGGGTTTCGCCATACAGAAAAATAGGGATGTCGGCATTGCGCCAGCGGATTTCCTGCACGAAGGCACGCAAGTGCTTCAGGGCCGATTCCATTTCGCCGGGCGATCCCGCCCCGAACTCTTCGTCATCAATGGACAGGATGAAAGTGGATGCGCGGCTTTGCTGTTGCGCAAAGGACGCCATGTCACCAAAGCTCGTCACCCCTAACACTTCCAGCCCCTCCTTTTCGATAGCGTCGGCCAGCGCTCGGACACCTAACCCACTGGTGTTTTCTGAGCGAAAATCCTCGTCGATGATGACGACTGGAAAGCGGAATTTCATGGGGGAACTCCCTTCAAGAAGGGCAGGATTATAGACCCCTTTGGGCGCGTAGCGCGGCTTTATTCAATTTGCCGGTAGCAGTATGTGGCAGGCTGTCCACAAAATCGATCTGGTCGGGCATCCACCATTTGGCGATCCGTTGCTCAAGGTGGCTTTTTAATTCGTCGGTCGTCACGTCCTGGCCTGGTTTTTTGACGGCCAGCAGGAGCGGACGCTCGCCCCAATGCTGATCCTGAATCCCAATAACAGCGGCTTCAAGGACGCCTGGATGAGTCGCAGCAGCCTGTTCGAGCTCAATGGAACTGATCCACTCCCCGCCACTTTTGATCATATCCTTGGCGCGATCGGTAATCTGCATGAAACCCTCCCCGTCAATCACAGCCACGTCGCCGGAAGGAAACCAGCCCTTCTGTAATGGGCTTTTCGACTCCTGGTAGTACCCGTTACAGACCCAATTGCCCTGCACCATGAGGTGCCCGAAGGTATGGCAGTCATGGGGTAAAGGCTGTCCCTGGTCGTCAACGATCTCCAGATCCACCCCGAATAGCGTTCTCCACGAACGGGCTTGCCAGTCGCGCCGGGCTTGCCCCAGTAGCCCTGCCTGGCGCGATTTAGGAAGGGTCAAAGCGGCCACCGGGCTGGTTTCCGTCATGCCCCAACCGGGCAAAACCGCTACTTTCTGGACGTCTTCAAAATAGCTCAGGATGGGCTTGGGGCACGCCGCTCCGCCCACGCCCAAACGTTTGAGATGGTGAAGCTGGTGCCCTTTGGCCTGCAGGTATTGCATTAAATTGTTCCACACGGTGGGAACCCCGGCGGTCAAGGTCACCTTTTCGGACTCCAACAGCTGGTACAGGCTTGCCCCATCCAAATGAGGCCCCGGCAGCACCAGCTTGGCACCCACCAAGGCTGCAGCATAAGGAAATCCCCAAGCATTGGCGTGAAACAGGGGAACCACCGGTAAGACCGCATCGCATGCGGAAAAAGACAGGGAATCTGGCAGGGATACGGCCCAGGCATGGAGTAAAGTGGAACGGTGACTGTAAAGTACCCCTTTGGGCTTGCCTGTGGTCCCAGAGGTGTAGCATAGGGCGGCTGCAGTGCGCTCATCCATCTCCGGCCAGACAAAGTTGCTGGAAGCTTGTGCCAGGAGTGCCTCATAACCAACCAGAGGCAGCACAGACTGTGGCAGCGGCGTTTCTGCTTCGCCCATCAGGATAACCTGACTCACGCCAGCCAATTGCGAAGCAAGAGATTCCAGCAAGGGCAGAAACATGGAATCAACCAGCAAAATTTTGTCTCCTGCATGCTGAATGATGCCGGCAATCTGTTCGGGAAACAGACGCGGATTGATGGTGTGGCAAATGGCACCCATGCTCGAAATGGCGTAATACGCTTCCAGATGGCGGTGGTGATTCCAGCCCAGGGTCCCCACCCGATCACCGGATA
>DAIDTL010000134.1 GCA_027457225.1 Ferrovaceae bacterium | reverse complement strand
TGTCGTACTTGTTTGGTTCTAACGCGCCATTTATCGAGGAGCAGTACGATTTATATCTGCAAGACCCTACCCGGGTTGCTTCAGATTGGCGTGCCTATTTTGACGCCCTACAAAAGACTGCGGGGGCTGTGGCACGCGATGTAGCCCACACACCCATCATTGAGTCCTTGGCGGCGTTAGCCCGTCAACCCGGCATAACATCTTCTACCGGAGGGCATACGCACCAGGTGGGGGTACTGCAACTCATCAATGCCTACCGCTTCCTGGGTAACCGCAACGCCAAACTTGATCCGCTCGAGCGACACCCCCTTCCGGTCGTGCCTGAACTGGACCCGGCGTACTATGGGCTGACCGACACGGATATGGATACCGTATTCGATACTGGGTCGCTGGTTGGCCCTCCTCAAGCCACTTTGCGCGAGATTCTCGCTGCGGTGCGCGCCACCTACTGCGGCCACGTGGGGGTGGAGTATATGTACCTCACCAGTACCGAACAAAAGCGCTGGATCCAAAAGCACTTCGAAGGAGCACGCTCCCATATCGAGCTTGCCAAAGAGGATAAAATCAAGCTGCTTCAGCATGTCACTGCAGCTGAAACCCTGGAGCGCTACCTGCATACCCGTTATGTCGGGCAGAAGCGCTTTTCACTGGAAGGTGGAGAGTGCCTCATTCCCATCATGAACGAGAGCATTCAACGCGCTGGTGCTGCTGGAACCAAAGAAATTGTCATTGGCCTCGCACACCGTGGGCGTCTCAACGTTCTGGTCAACTGCCTGGGCAAGATGCCGAAGGATTTATTCTCTGAATTTGAGGGCAAACACGTCTCTGACCTCTCTTCCGGTGACGTCAAATACCATCAGGGTTTCTCCTCGGACATTCGCACATCGGGAGGGCCAGTACACCTCACCTTGGCGTTCAATCCTTCCCACCTGGAAATCGTCAATCCCGTAGTGGAAGGTTCCGTGCGTGCCCGTCAAGATCGCCGTGGCGATCACGAGGGCAAGGAAGTGTTGCCCATCCTGATTCATGGAGATTCAGCCTTTGCGGGGCAAGGGGTAGTCATGGAAACCCTTGCATTGTCGCAAACCCGGGGCTACGTCACCGGGGGCACCCTCCATGTTGTGGTCAACAACCAGATCGGTTTCACCACCTCCGATCCGCGCGATACCCGCTCCACAACTTATTGTTCCGATGTGGCCAAGATGATCGAAGCGCCGGTGTTTCATGTCAACGGTGACGACCCGGAAAGCGTGCTGTTGGTTACCCAGATTGCCCTGGATTACCGCAACACCTTCCATCGCGATGTGGTGATCGACCTGGTTTGCTACCGCCGCCTGGGTCATAACGAGCAGGACGAGCCGATGGTCACACAACCGTGGATGTATAAGAAAATCAACGCCCTACCTACAACCCGAAAACTCTACGCCGATCAACTGGAACACAGTGGCGTACTGCCGCCTGGTGGGGGCGACAAGATGGTCCAGGGCTATCGTGATGCCCTGGATTCCGGCGAGTTGCTGGATCAGATCGTGCTACAAGGGTTCCAAAACCCCTTTACGGCCAACTGGGGTATCTATCAGAACAAGGACTGGCGGACTCCGGCCAAGACGGCAGTCCCCATGAAAGCCTTGAAACGCCTGGCAGAAAGAGTGACCACGGTGCCCGCAGATTACAAGCTTCACCCTTCGGTGCAACGGGTCATGGACAACCGTCGCCTGATGGGCAAAGGCGAGTTGGCACTGGACTGGGGCATGGGAGAAACAATGGCCTATGCAGCGTTGCTCGACGACGGCTACGGCATTCGTTTGTCAGGACAGGATAGCGGGCGTGGCACATTTTCCCATCGTCATGCCGTGATTCATGATCAAAATCGTCAAAGCTGGGATGCCGGCACCTATGTGCCGCTCCAGCATGTTTCGGATAGCCAGCCCGCATTCACGGTGATTGATTCGATTCTGTCTGAAGAAGCCGTACTCGGATTCGAGTATGGCTATGCTACCGCTGAACCGCGTCAACTTGTGTTGTGGGAAGCCCAGTTCGGGGACTTTGCCAATGGCGCTCAGGTGGTGATCGACCAGTTTATCAGTTCGGGTGAGGCCAAGTGGGGGCGGCTCTGTGGTCTGACCATGCTGCTGCCCCATGGCTATGAAGGGCAGGGACCGGAGCATTCCTCGGCCCGTCTGGAACGCTACCTGCAAATGTGTGCCGAATACAATATTCAAGTCTGCGTGCCTAGCACACCGGCACAGATTTTTCACCTTCTACGCCGTCAAATGATTCGTCCGCTGCGCAAACCCCTCATCGTGATCACACCCAAGAGTCTGCTGCGCCGTAAAGAGGCGACCTCCGACTTGCGCGAGCTGGCCAGCGGCACGTTCCAGAATGTGATCTCGGAAACAGAGGCGTTAAGCGATGAGGCCGTGCGCCGCATCGTTGCCTGTAGCGGAAAGGTGTATTACGACATCGTGGCCGAGCGCAAGGCACGCGGCATTGCGGATATCGCCGTAATTCGGCTGGAGCAGCTTTATCCATTCCCCCATACGGAATTCGCAACCGAGCTGAAGAGATACCCCAACGCTCGCTCCGTCGTATGGGCCCAGGAAGAGCCCGGTAACCAGGGAGCATGGCACCGCATCCAGCATTACCTGTTGCGCAACCTGAGGGCCGACCAGACCCTGTCCTATGCTTTGCGGCCATCAGCGGCTTCACCGGCGGTGGGCTATCTGGCCAAACATGTCGAGCAACAAAAAGCGCTGATCAATGCAGCGCTGACCATTGCGCCATAGAGGTGCTGCACAATAAGGGAGTTGAAACATGCTGATCGAGGTAAAGGTTCCACAGTTGTCCGAGTCCGTTGCCGAAGCCACCCTGCTGGGTTGGCATAAGCAAGTCGGCGAGACCGTGGTTCGCGACGAAAACCTGGTCGACATCGAAACCGACAAGGTGGTCATGGAACTGCCAGCACCCGCTGCGGGTGTTCTGGTGGATATCAAAAAGCTGGAGGGGGCCTTGGTCGTCAGTGGTGAAGTGATCGCCATTCTGGACAGCGAAGCCAAAGTATCGGCACAACCGGCAGCAACCGCTGCCAAGGTTTCAGCAAAATCCCAAACGCATGCTGCAGCCGTATCTTCCCCTAGTGCCGACATTGCCATGCCAGCCGCACGCAAAATCCTGGCAGAGCATGCTGTGGACCCGGTTAGCGTGGCAGGAACCGGAAAAGGTGGCCGCATCACCAAGGAAGATGCTTTGTCGCATTTGTCTCAGTTGGCTGCGTCAGCATCGCCTGCCAAGCAGAAAGTTGCGCTCGACCAACCTCGGGTGACCGTGGCACAGGGCAATCGCCCTGAACAGCGGGTGCCCATGACCCGACTGCGCGCCCGGGTAGCCGAACGTCTTGTGCAATCCCAGTCCACGGCAGCTATTTTGACCACGTTCAATGAAGTCAACATGCAACCAGTGATTGAACTGCGCAACAGATACAAGGAGAGATTCGAAAAGGAATATGGCATCAAACTGGGTTTTATGTCCTTTTTCGTGAAGGCTGCGGTAGCAGGCCTCAAAAAATATCCCGTGGTCAATGCATCAGTGGATGGTAATGACATTGTGTACCACGGCTACATCGATATCGGCATCGCCGTAGGCAGCACCCGCGGGCTGGTTGTTCCTATTCTGCGTGATGCTGACC
>DAIDTL010000133.1 GCA_027457225.1 Ferrovaceae bacterium | reverse complement strand
GTGCAGCGGTGGTATACAGACGATCCTTGAGGATGTCGAGATAGAAGCCTCCCAGATCTTCTGAACAAAAGGTTTGAAGGCGCTGGGCCACCAGATGAAATTCGTAACCTTCGTAGTCTTCCAGGGCCTGCTGCTGAAACTGGCGTGTCAGCGCAACGGCATAGCGGTCGATGTCCAGCCATTGTTCGGGCGGTAGGGCATCCCGAACGGGATCGAAATCGGCCAGATTGGCCAGCAGAAAGCGCAGCGTATTGCGAATCCGGCGATACGCCTCCACTACGCGCTTGAGAATTTCGTCGGACAGATTAAGCTCGCCGGAGTAGTCCGTACAGGCAACCCAGAGCCGCAGGTTGTCAGCGCCCAGCGTATCCATCACTTTTTGGGGCAGCACGACGTTGCCCAGAGATTTGCTCATTTTGCGATCCTGGCCGTCCACCACAAAACCGTGGGTTAGCAGGGCGCGGTAGGGCG
This sequence comes from Ferrovaceae bacterium, assembly GCA_027457225.1. Lineage (GTDB taxonomy): Bacteria > Pseudomonadota > Gammaproteobacteria > Burkholderiales > Ferrovaceae > JAJZRV01. The sequence continues at coordinate 3,266 of DAIDTL010000133.1, read as the reverse complement.
CATGACCATTCAGGGCGCAACTGGTGAGCAGGGAAGATTGAAACCAGCCGCGATGCTGATCAGATCCTTCCAGATAGAGGTCCGCGGGAAACTGGAGTTCGGGGCGACGACGCAGTACCGAAGCATGGGTTGTACCGGAGTCAAACCACACATCCAGTGTGTCCGTCAGTTTGCGGTAGTCGTCTGCTTCGTGACCCAGCAGTTCGGTGGCGTCAAGCGCAAACCAGGCTTCGATCCCGGCTTTTTCGATTTTTTGTGCCACCAGTTCAATCAGGGCCTCGGTACGCGGGTGCAACTCGCCCGACTTGCGGTGGATGAAAAAGGGAATGGGAACGCCCCACGCCCGTTGGCGTGATACGCACCAGTCTGGCCGGCTTTCGATCATGGACGAGAGGCGCGCACTTCCCCAGGCGGGATAGAAACGCGTATCAGCCACGGCCTGACGAGCGCTGTCGCGTAGTGAGGGGCCCTGCCTGGAAGGCTGATCCATGACAATGAACCATTGTGGCGTGGCCCTGAAAATGATGGGGGATTTGTGGCGCCAGCAGTGCGGATAGCTGTGGGTCAAGGGTGCGGCGCTCAACAGCAGGTGACTGGATTTCAACGCGTCAATGAGTACGGGATTCGCTTTCCAGACACCCAGTCCGCCGACCAAAGGCACTGAAGCCATGAAAAGGCCGTCATCGCCGACCGGATTGTCTACCGTGAGATGGTAACGCAGCCCCACGGCGTAATCCTCCACGCCATGAGCAGGCGCCGTATGAACCAGCCCGGTGCCGGTTTCCACCGTGACGTGTTCTCCGCAGATGATTGGGGAGGGGCGTGCATAAAGGGGGTGCTGCAGTTGCAGGTGTTCCAGTGCGCGCCCGGGAACGGTTCCCAACACGCCCAGGGCTTGCAGACCATAGCGCGCCAGGCTGGCGTCCATCAGGTCTTTGAGCAGAATCAACAGGCCGCGCTCGGTATCCACCAGAACATAGTCGAGATCGGGATGAACACTGACCGCCCGGTTGCCAGGCAAGGTCCAGGGTGTGGTTGTCCAGATCACGGCATAGGCGGGACGCTCACCCAGGGAGACCCCGAATATTTTCTCCAGCCCAGGACGGTCGGTAACCGGAAAGGCCACATCAATGGCGATAGACTGGCGATCTTCATACTCCACTTCGGCTTCAGCCAATGCCGATCGGCAATCGAGGCACCAATTGACGGGTTTTTGGCCCTGCACTAAAAATCCGCGCTTCCAGATGCCGGCGAGCGCACGCACGATGTCCGCTTCGGTCTGGAAGTTCATGGTGAGATAAGGGTTTTCCCAATCTCCCAGAATCCCCAACCGGATGAAGTCGGCTTTTTGGCGCTCCACCTGGGTCGCCGCATAGGATCTGCACAGCTCGCGAAAACGGGCCGGGACGATCGCCTTGCCATGGGTTTTTTCAACCTGGTGCTCGATGGGCAAGCCATGGCAATCCCAGCCTGGAACATAGGGCGCGTCAAACCCGGAGAGGGTTTTGCTTTTGACAATGATGTCCTTGAGGATCTTGTTGACTGCGTGCCCGATATGGATGTCCCCGTTGGCATAAGGGGGGCCGTCATGCAGGGTAAACCGGGGACGGCCTGCGCAATGGGTGCGCAATTTTTGGTAACGCTGTTGCTGTTGCCAGGCCGCAAGCCATGTGGGCTCCCGTTTGGCGAGATCAGCCCGCATTGGAAAAGGGGTATCGGGCAGATTGAGGGTTTTTTTGAAATCGGTCATGTGGAAGGGTCGGTTGCTTGCGCAAAATAGTCTCGGGCTGTAGCGGTATCGTGGGCAATCTGCCGGGTCATTGTTTCCAGGCTGTCAAATCGGATCTCGTCGCGAATCTTGTGCAGAAAGTGCACATGAATTCTGGCGCCGTAAATGCTGCGGTCAAAGTTGAACAGGTGTACTTCCAGTAGCCATTCTCCGCTGTCGCTTACGGTGGGGCGCGTACCCAGGCTCGCGACGCCAGTCCAGGAGGATGCACCCAGCCCGCTCACCGACCCGGCAAAAATGCCCGACAGTGGGGCCACGCGTCTATTGAGACGGATATTGGCGGTGGGGTACCCCAGCGTCCGACCCAGCTGTTGTCCCGTGCTGACCCGGCCACTGATGAAAAAAGGGCGTCCCAGCAGTTGCCGGGCCAGATCCATGCGGCCCGCGGCCAGTGCATCGCGAACTGCGCTGCTGGAGACGCGCAGACCGGCAGCCATCACGCTGGACAAAGCAAAACATTCAAATCCCCGGGCGGCCCCGACCCGCTGCAATGTTTCAAAATCCCCGGTCCGTTGGGCACCAAAACGAAAATCATCCCCCACCAGCAGCCAGCGTGTCCGCAACCGATTCACTAACCACTCGGTGACGAACGCTTCGGCAGGCATGGCCGCCAGTGTCCGGTTGAAACGCAGGACAGTGACCTGATCGATGCCCGCGGCGTCCAGCAATTCCAGTTTTTCGCGCAGAGTGGTCAACCGGGGAGGCGCTTCGCGTGGCGAAAAAAACTCGCGAGGATGCGGCTCAAAGGTGACAACGCCCGTAGCCAATTCCAACGATTCAGCCGCCAGAAGAAGGGCGTGCAACATCGCCTGATGGCCCAGATGGACGCCGTCGAAATTTCCGATGGTCAGTGCCATGGGCCTGTCGCTGACGGCAGGGGTTCCCAGGTCAATGCGCATGGCTCTGGCAGGCAAAACCCTGATTCTATCTGATTTGCCCGGTTCTGCCAGATCAGAAAAACAGCTTGGCAGCGATCATCAACAGCAGTGCGGCCAGGAGCAGGCGCGTCAGCTTTTCCGGGATGTGGGCATTGAGATGAGACCCCAGCCAGATCCCGGGAATGGAACCCAGCAACAGATTGACCAGCAAGGCGTAATTGACGTGCCCCAAGGACAAATGCCCCAGTCCTGCGAGCAGTGTAAGCGGCACCGCATGGGCAATATCGGTCCCAACGATTCTGGGGATGGGCATTTTGGGATAAAGCGCAACCAGAACGGCAGTGCCTAATGCCCCAGCGCCTACCGAGGAGACGGTGACCAACAGTCCGATCAGGGCCCCCAAGGCCACTGTCAGGCCTGCGGGATAGCTGGTTGCGTTGTCGGGTTGAAGGTTGCAACGATTGCCGCTCAGCCCACACAACAATGCTCCCGCAGTGAGAACCAGCGCGATTCCCAAGCCATACTGGATAAGCGACTCAAAGTGGGGAACCGGTTTGACGTCGCGCAATACCCACAAGGTGGCCAGGCTTGCGGGGGCG
>DAIDTL010000132.1 GCA_027457225.1 Ferrovaceae bacterium | reverse complement strand
CATTATCGCCGCCGAAGCGGTGGAAGAGGCCGACAAGCTTCTCAAACTCACCCTCGATATTGGCGTGGAACAACGTATCGTCTTTGCAGGCATCAAGAGCGCGTATGCACCGGAACAGCTGATCGGCCGATTAACAGTCATGGTTGCCAACTTAAGCCCGCGGAAAATGCGATTCGGCGAATCGCAAGGCATGGTACTGGCCGCAGGCGATGGCACCGGACTCTACCTGCTCTCCCCCGACAGCGGGGCTGTCCCGGGGCTACGCATTAAATAAACTGCATCACGCGTTCAGCGGTCGTTGCGATACAAAACCCTGACGTTCCCCTCGGTCAGCCAGGCATTCAGTTGAGACAGTAAACCTTCTTCCAGCCGCGCTGGTGGCAGCTCAATCTCGCATAGGGCGCGTTCATTGGAATATTGCACAAGAACGGGGCATGTTACAGGAGTGAACGGTTTGAGAATCGCGGCGAGCCGGGCAGCATCTGCCTGACCATTCATTTTCAGGCGCAAACCCCTGGCATGGCGCTCCCGAGCCTGAGTCAGCGAAAATACGGCATCGGCCGTCAGGCGAACGGATTGGGTGAAGTGGTCGAGCGAGGCCTTGCCTTCCACAATCAGCAACTGATCTTCACGAATCAACGTCCGCACGGTGTCAAATAATTCACTGTAGATGGCCACTTCAACCTTGGCCGATCCATCATCCAGCAGGACCAGGCCCATGCGACCCCGACGCGTTTGTTGAATCCGGCTGCTGGCCACGATCCCACAAACAATCACCAACTCGTTGTGGGGCACCAGATCCGCCAGACGGCGTGACACGAAACCTTCGACCTCCTTGCGATAAGCCGCAAAAGGGTGACCACTGAAATAAAATCCCAGCACTGATTTCTCATGCGCCAGTTTTTCCTTGAGCGTCCAGGGTTCAACTACTGCCAGTGCCACCGGCGTTGCGGTACCTGCATTGGCTTCACCCCCAAACAGCGCCCCTTGATGGGTATGACGCGCAACCTGCTCTGCCATATCCATCGCATCATCCATGGAAGCCAGCAATGTGGCGCGTTGTTCGCCCAGACTGTCAAAAGCACCAGCCTTGATGAGCGCCTCAACCACTCGCCGGTTGACAATACGCTTATCGGTACGATGACAGAAATCAAACAGGTCCTTGAATGCTCCTCCCTCATTGCGCAACCGTTCAATTTCCAGCGCAGCCGACTCCCCCGCGCCTTTAACCGAGCCCAGGCCATAGCGAATTTGTCCGGCATTGACCGGCATGAACCGGTAACTCGACGCGTTCACATCGGGAGGAAGAATTTCCAACCCATTATGCCGTGCATCCTCTACAAAGATCGCCACCTTATCCGTATCGTCCAGATCACCCGAGAGCGTGGCTGCCATAAAAACAGCAGGGTAATGGGTCTTGAGCCAGGCGGTCTGATAGGACACCAAGGCATAAGCTGCAGAATGTGACTTGTTAAAACCGTACTCTGCAAACTTTTCCATCAAATCAAACAGCTGCGTGGCCAACTTGACCGCTACCCCGCGTTCGGTGGCGCCCTCGATGAACTGGGTGCGCTGCTTTCCCATCTCCTTACTGTCTTTTTTGCCCATGGCGCGTCGCAGCAGGTCCGCCGCACCCAGGGTGTAACCTGCCAGTACCTGGGCAATCTGCATCACCTGTTCCTGATACACGATGACCCCATAAGTGGGGCGCAACACGGGCTCGAGGGATTGGTGAAAGAACTCTGCTCTGGCGCGGCCTTGCTTGCGATTGATGAAGTCATCCACCATCCCTGACTGGAGGGGGCCGGGTCGGTTCAGTGCCATGAGAGCAATAATGTCTTCGAATCTGTCAGGTTTAAGGCGTTTTTCGAGATCCTTGGCAGTACGCGATTCCTGCTGGAATACCGCGGTAGTGTTGCCTGAGCCAAAAATGGCATAGGTGGCCGGATCATTCAGCGGAATATCGGTAATCCTGAAAGTGGCCGCCAGCGGATCATCAGGGATGGCCCGGATATGGCGCTCGGCCCAATCCAGAATGGTCAGTGTGCGTAGACCCAAAAAGTCGAATTTGACCAGACCGACTTTTTCCACATCATCCTTGTCAAATTGACTGACCACCGCATCGGAACCTTCCTGACAGTACAGGGGCGTAAAATCCGTCAACTTTCCGGGAGCGATCAGCACGCCTCCCGCATGCATACCCACATTCCGTGTGATGCCTTCAAGCTTTTCTGCCAATACCAGCAATTGGGATACTTCCTCTTCCGCCGCAGCGCGCTGGTTGATCTGGGGTTCTTGCTCACGTGCCTTGGCCAATGTCATGCCAATCTCAAACGGGATGAGCTTGGCCAGTTGATCAACAAAGTTATAGGGCAGGTCCAGCACGCGACCTACGTCACGGATCACTGCTTTAGCTGCCATGGTGCCAAAAGTTACGATTTGAGAAACAGAATCGGTCCCATATTTTTGGCGCACATACTCAATGACGCGATCCCGGCCATCCTGACAGAAATCTACGTCAAAATCGGGCATCGACACCCGTTCCGGATTGAGAAAACGCTCAAACAGCAGATCGTAGCGGAGCGGATCGAGATCGGTAATTCCCAGGCAATAAGCCACCAGGGAACCCGCCCCGGAACCCCGGCCGGGGCCCACCGGCACATCATTGTGTTTGGCCCAGTTGATGAAGTCAGCCACAATCAAAAAGTATCCAGGGAACCCCATCTGGATAATGGTATTGCATTCAAACTCCAGACGCGCTTGATAGGTGGGGCGCTCCTGTTCGCGCAACACCGGATCGGAATACAGCCGTTCCAGCTTTGCAGTGAGCCCCTCGCCAGCCAAACGCACCATATACTCGTCCAAGGTTTCACCCGGGGGTGTTGGGAAATCAGGTAGACGTGGTTTTCCCAAACTGAGTTCCAGGTTGCAACGCTTGGCAATTTCCAGCGCATTTTGCAATGCTTCAGGCACATCAGAAAACAAGGCCCGCATTTCTTCCTGCGATTTAAAATACTGCTCTCGGGTAAAGTTCTTGGGACGTCGCGCATCAGCCAGCAGATAGCCCCCACCAATACAGACCCTGGCTTCGTGGGCCTTGAAATCATCCGGCCGGCTAAACTGTATGGGGTGCGTTGCGACCAGTGGAATGTCGAGCTCAGCACCCAGATGAATGGCCAACTCCACCAGGTGGTCCTGCCCGGAAGCTCCGGTACGTTGCAGTTCCAGGTAGTAGGCATCGCCAAATACCGTGACCCAGCGCCTGGCTCGTTCTTCCGCCTCCTTGAGATTCTGTGCAACCAGCGCCTGCCCTACATCTCCCTGTTCCGCGCCTGAAAGGACAATCAAGCCTTCGGCTTCCTGCTCCAGCCACTGGCGCTGGATGTACGCCACGCCGCGTTGCTGACCGGAGCGCCAGGCTTTTGTCAGCAACCGGCATAGCGCCAGATAACCGCGATGATTGCGTGCCAGCACTAACACCCGAAATGCGGGCTGCCTCTCCCCTTCCGGCGCAATCCAGACGTCGCAACCTGCGATGGGTTTGATCCCCTTGTTGCGCGCGGCAGTATAAAAACGGATCAGTCCGAACAGGTTGTTAAGATCCGTGATGGCGAGTGCCACCATGCCATCATTGGCAGCACACGCAATGGCGTCCTCGATTCGAACGATACCGTCCGTGACCGAAAACTCGGTATGCAGACGCAGATGAACGAAAGGGGTTGGGATATCGCTCACGGGAGCGTGATGGCAGCGGCAGAAGTCATGCCTGCATTTTACCTGAACTGGGAATGAGCCAGCCTATCTTC
>DAIDTL010000131.1 GCA_027457225.1 Ferrovaceae bacterium | reverse complement strand
CCTCTGTTCTATAACCCCTATCCTTGGGGGGTAGGGTATAGCTACTACAATCCGTACCCAGCCACGGTCGTGGTCAACCAGCCGGGGCCTCCCATGTCTCCGCAAGGAACCACTTACCTTGGTGCGCCCCAGACGTCCCAGAGTTGGTTTTACTGCGACTCCGCCAAAGGTTACTACCCTTACGTCCCACAGTGCCCCGAGCCCTGGCACGCGGTGCCGGCGGTGCCTCAGGGACCGATTCAGCAGTAACTCAGCGGTATACCAGCACCGGAATTTCGGAGTGGGTCAGTACTTTTTGAGTTTCGCTGCCCAGCAACAGCCCGGCAAGCCCGCGACGACCGTGCGACGCCATCATGATCAGGTCGCATTTTTTTGACCGGGCGGCGTTGATGATGCCGGTGTATGGTGAATATTCCGTACTTTTGGCAGTATCGAAAACAACCCCAGCGGCTTTGGCGTCTTCGGCAAATTTTTTGAGATGTTGATCGGCTTCAGCTTCGATTTGGTCCATGACGTTTTGCGGCGTTTCCACCGCAAATTCCGTCATGGGCAGATATTCCACGACACAAGTATAGGCGGTAACTCGGGCTCCGAGCGCTTTGGCGATTTCCAGTCCGCCCGCGACGGCTTTGCGGGACAACTCGGATCCGTCGGTAGGGATGAGAATGTGCTTGAACATGACAACCTCCTGGGTTTCAAAAAGGCCGCTGACCTGAAAGGGCCATTATATTCCCGGCTGATGTACACTTACGGACTTTCCTGAAAATTGCTACGTTGAAGGTTAACGAATGATTCCTGAACTTGGTCATTTTGCCCTGATTCTCGCGTTGGTTCTGTCTGCTACATTGGCCTTCTTTTCCCTTGTTGGTGCACAGAAAGGGATAGCCGTCTGGATCGGCTTGGCACGGCCCGCGGCGCTGACGCTGTTCCTGTCGATCATCGCCGCTTTTGCCTGCCTTGCCTGGGCTTTTTTGCACAATGATTTCTCTGTCCTGTATGTCAGTGAGCATTCCAACTCAAAGCTGCCCACGCAATATCAGTTCTCGGCCGTGTGGGGAGGGCATGAAGGATCGCTGCTGTTGTGGGTGCTGATGCTGACGGGATGGACCGCAGCTGTGGCCCTGTTTTCGCGGCGTTTACCTGACCCCATCGTGGCGCGCGTACTGGGTGTGCTGGCACTTGTCGTTTTTGGGTTTCTGCTATTTATCCTGCTCACTTCCAACCCTTTTGATCGATTGTTTCCGGCGGCGCTGGAAGGGCGCGATCTCAATCCGTTGTTGCAGGATCCTGGCCTGGTCTACCACCCTCCGATGCTGTACATGGGTTACGTGGGGTTTTCAGTTGCGTTTGCCTTTGCGCTCTCTGCATTGATTTCCGGCAAGCTCGATGCGACCTGGGCGCGCTGGTCCCGCCCCTGGACTTTGGCGGCCTGGGTTTTCCTGACGCTTGGGATCTGTTTTGGTTCGCGCTGGGCCTACTACGTATTGGGTTGGGGCGGCTGGTGGTTCTGGGACCCGGTGGAAAATGCTTCCTTCATGCCCTGGCTGGTAGGGACGGCACTGATTCATTCGCTGGTGGTCACGGAAAAACGCGGAGCTTTCAAGCGTTGGACCGTATTGTTGGCTATTACAGCGTTTTCATTGTCGCTCTTGGGAACCTTCATCGTACGTTCCGGGGTGCTGACCTCGGTCCATGCATTTGCTTCCGATCCAAAGCGCGGTATTTTTGTGCTGGTGTTTCTGGCGCTGGTCATTGGGGGGTCGCTTACCTTGTTTGCCTGGCGTGCGCCTTCAGTCAAGGAGGGCGGGCGATTCAAATTGATCTCGCGAGAATCGTTCCTGCTCCTCAACAATGTATTGCTGGTAGTGGCGGCAAGTTCTGTATTGTTGGGCACGATTTACCCCATGGTGATTGATGCCCTCAACCTGGGAAAATTGTCGGTAGGTCCGCCTTACTTCAATGCTGTTTTCGCACCGATCATGATTCTGCTGCTGTTGGTTCTGCCTGTGGGCACCATAGCGCATTGGAAGCGTTCCGAATTGAAACAAGTATTTAAAACCATTCGGGTCGATATCGCCGTCGCCGTCATGGTGGGTATTCTGGTGCCGATCCTGATGGGTGGTTTTTCTCCCCTGTCGGCTCTGGGAATTGCGGTGGCTACCTGGGTGGCGCTTGGTGTGGCACGGCAGGTCTGGTCCTGGCGTAAGGTGCCAACCATTCCCTTGTGGTTTTGGGGCATGCAGACGGCCCATCTTGGCTTGGCCGTATTTGTTATTGGCGTCACGCTCATCAAGGGGTATGAACTGGAACGGGATGTGCGCATGGGACCAGGCGATACCATCACCTTGGCGGGAACCACGCTTCGACTGATTGGCGTGGAACAGGTGCCGGGCCCCAATTACAACGCCATGCGCGGGATGGTCACCTATGGTCGCAATGGCCAGATTGAAGGCCGTCTTGAGCCGGAAAAACGTACTTACTTCTCCTCTCCCATGCCCATGACAGAAGCCGCCATTCATTCCAGTCTGGACCGCGATTTGTATGTTTCGTTGGGCGAGCCTCTCGACAACGGTGCGTGGAGTGTGCGGGTGTATTACAAGCCCTTCGTCAACTGGATCTGGGGGGGTTGCATCCTGATGGCTCTGGGGGGTGCGCTGGCCGCATCCGACCGCCGTTATCGCGTGCGGTCACCCCAGGGGCGCGAGCGCGCAACATGAAGCGCTTCAATCCGTGGTTTCTCATTCCGTTGCTGGCCTTTGCGGGACTGGTGGCGTTCATGGCGGTGGGACTCAGTCGGGATCCGCATCTGATCCCCTCGCCCCTGATCGATCACCCTGCGCCCAACTTTGCGCTGCCGCAGTTGCAGGGCAACGGTAAAACATTTACGCCGACAGCCTACAAGGGACAGGTCTGGATGCTCAATGTGTGGGCCTCCTGGTGCGTTTCCTGTCGTGAAGAACATCCGTTGTTGCTCAAGTTTTTACGCACCCACACCGTGCCGCTGGTTGGCCTGGACTACAAGGACCAGCCTGCTGATGCCCAGAAATGGCTCCGTGATTATGGAGATCCTTACACGCTTACGGTGGTGGATGCTGATGGCCGGGTGGGGATCGATTACGGCGTGTACGGTGTACCTGAAACCTACGTCATCGGCAAGATGGGAATGATTCGTTACAAACAGATTGGCCCAGTCACGTCCGAAGCGCTGCAACAAACCATTTTGCCGTTGATTGCGGAGTTGCAAAAATGAAGCGATGGATCCTGCTGGTGATGTTGTGCCTGCCCCTGGGGTTGCACGCCAATGAAGCCAAGCCGCTGGCGGAAGACGAAGTCGTCGAACAACGCCTGATCAAAATTGCCGAAGAGATGCGCTGCCTGGTGTGTCAAAACGAATCGCTGGCGGGTTCGCGTGCCGACCTTGCGGAAGATTTGCGCCGTGAGATACGGGCCCAGATTCGGCAAGGCAAAACTGATCAGGAAGTGATGGAATTCATGGTGACGCGCTATGGTGATTTCGTGCGTTACCGGCCCCCGGTTAAACCCACCACCTGGTTCCTGTGGTTTGGCCCCTTCCTGTTCCTCGTCGGGGCTGTTGGATTGCTTGCATGGTTCCTGCGCCGACGGAGCTTGCAGAGCCCCGACACGCCGCTCTCCCTTGAACAAAAACAAAAAGCTGAGGCGCTGCTGCGCGATAAATCATGACTTCATTCCTTATTGCCGCCGGCCTGTTGACCGTACTGGTGCTCGTCATCCTGTTTTATTTCCTGTTGCGTCGGCGATCGGGGGTCAGTGACAACCGCAAGGCACTCAATACAGCGGTCTATCGCGATCAGTTGAAAGAGCTGGATGCCGAACATCAGGAAGG
>DAIDTL010000130.1 GCA_027457225.1 Ferrovaceae bacterium | reverse complement strand
GATGGGCCCGACGCTGATGGGGATGTTTCCCTGGCGGCCCGCATGGCGCGCGAGGCGGGGCTCCTCCACCAGGCCCCCCACTGGCTCTGTGCCGACCCGATCCACCTGCATGTGGAAGGGGATGCCCTGGTGCTGCTGGAACGTTACAGCTTTTCGGTGAGCGAAGCGGAATCCACGGCGCTGGTGGAGACGCTCAATCAATATTTTTTCAAGGACGGACTCCGGTTTTACGCCTTGTCCCCTGATGTCTGGCTGGTCGGCTTGCATGAGGCCCCCCGTATCAGCACGACGCATCCGCTCAGCCGGGTGGGTCGCACCATCGAGGGTTACCTGCCCCAGGGCGAAGACGCAAAACGCTGGCGTTCCCGCTTCAACGAAGTGCAGATGCTGTTGCATGAACATCCGGTCAACCAATTGCGCGAAGCGCGCCGCGAACGCCTCATCAGCGGGGTATGGTTTTGGGATACGCCTGCGGCGATTCACGCTGCCCGGATCATCGGGACCTTGCGCGCCCCATCAGCCTATGGTGATGCGGAAGCCTGGCAGGCCGCGGCCCTTGCACTGGATCGCGACATCCTCGAGCCGGCGCTGCAGGCACTTCGCACCGGCAAGCTCAAGACCTTGACCCTGATCGCCGTGGAAGGGCGTTGTGCGGCAACCCTCACGCTCTCGCGCTGGCATCTGTGGCGGTTCTGGCGCCGTGCCCGACCCCTCGCCCAGTTACCGGGCGTTCCTGCCCTGGAGCATGCCTGAATGGCCCCCTCCCAGTGGGTTGTCCGCCCGGTGGACGCGTCGGTAGCGCAGGCCTTGCAGGGCGCTGGCGCCCCACCCCTGCTGGCGCGGGTTCTGGCGGCACGCGGCGCCCAGGTCGAAGATCTGCAGGAGCCTTCATTGCGGGACCTGTTGCCGTTCACTGCCCTCAAGGGCATTGACCAGGCCGCCACCCTGCTGGCAGATGCGATTGGCGCCGTCCGCATCATAATCGGCGATGATCACGATTTTTTTTCCGGCGCCACGGCCTGTGCCGTTGGGTTGCGCGCCCTGCGTGCCATGGGCGGCCAGGTGGACTATCTGGTTCCCAACCGCCTGACCATGGGGTACGGGTTGACGCCGGAAGTGGTGCAACTGGCCCACCTCAAACAGGCGGCCCTGCTGGTGACCGTGGATAATGGCATCGCCAGTGTGGCGGGGGTAGCCGCAGCGAACGCATTGGGAATCCCCGTCATCGTCACCGACCATCATTTGCCCGGCGATGTCTTGCCCGAGGCTGCCGCCATCGTCAATCCCAACCAGCCTGGATGCCCCTTTCCCAGCAAGGCATTGGCCGGGGTGGGCGTCATGTTTTACGTGATGCTGGCGCTGCGTGCGGAATTGCGTCGGCGCGGCGCCTGGCAGGATCGGCCCCAACCCCAACTGGGATCCTTGCTGGACCTGGTGGCCCTGGGAACCGTGGCCGATGTGGTGCGCCTTGATCGCAACAACCGTCTGCTGGTTGGGGCAGGCCTGAGGCGCATGACTTCCGGACAGGCGCTGGCGGGCATCGCAGCGCTTTACCGCATCGCCGGTCGTGATCCGGCACGCGCCACCAGCGCGGATCTGGGATTTGTTCTGGGGCCTCGCCTCAACGCCGCCGGACGTATGGAAGAAATGACCCACGGCATCGAATGCCTGACCAGTGATGACCCCCATGCGACGTTGCGTTTTGCGCAACGGCTGGATGCTTTCAACCGGGATCGGCGCGACGTGGAAGGCACCATGCAGGAGGCCGCGCTGGAAAACCTGGATGCGCTGGAGGTGGGCCAGCGGTACACCCTGTCCCTCTATGACCCCGCCTGGCACCCGGGAGTCATCGGGCTGCTGGCCTCGCGCATCAAGGATCGTTTTCATCGCCCCGTGGTGACCTTTGCAGCGGGCACGGTTGCGGACGAAATTCGCGGGTCCGGGCGCAGTATCGCGGGATTTCATCTGCGCGATGCGCTGGACCAGATCACCAAACGGAACCCGGATCTGATTCTGCGCTTTGGAGGGCATGCTGCCGCTGCGGGCCTGACACTTCGCACCAGGGACCTTGCGCGTTTTGATGCCGCCTTCGAGGCGGTGGCGCGCGAGTGGCTGACGCCCGCGGACCTGGCACTCCAGGTTGAATATGACGGTGCGGCAATTTCCAGTGAGATGACGATGCCTACCGCCGAGGCCCTGCGCGCCCAGGTGTGGGGACAGGGTTTTCCGGAGCCCCTGTTTGGCGGACAGTTTGATGTGCTCCAGCAACGGGTGGTGGGAGAGCGCCACCTCAAACTCAAACTGCAGCATCAGGATCGTGCTTTCGACGCCATCCTGTTTGGTCACTCCGATCCGTTGCCCGAGCACATCCAGGCGTTGTTTCACCTCACCATCAACGAATGGAACGGCAACCGTCAGCTCCAGATGGAACTGCGACATTGGCGTGTATAATGGCGAGTTTTCCTAATCGCGATCATTGCCCTCATGGAAGCTGAACAACTCAACGCCATCGAAAACCTGCTCCAGGATCTGGATGTTCGCATCCAGTCACTGCGGAGGTATCTTTGACTTCGATACCAAAGTCACCCGCCTGGAAGAAGTAGTCAAGCTGGCAGAAGACCCTGCCATCTGGCAGGACAGCAAGAAAAGCCAGGAACTGGGACGGGAGCGCAGATCCCTCGAAGAAATCATTCATGAAATGGCGTCGGCAACCCGGGTGTTGAAGGATGCCCGGGAGTTGTTTGAACTGGCCCTGGCCGAGCACGATGACGCCTCGCTCGAAGCCGTGGGAGACGACCTCAAGGGCACCGAAAAACGCGTGGCGGCCATGGAATTCCGCCGCATGTTCTCCAACCCGGCAGACCCGAACAACTGCTTCATCGACATCCAGGCCGGTGCCGGCGGCACCGAGGCGCAGGATTGGGCCGCCATGCTGCTGCGCATGTACGTGCGCTATTGCGAGCGCAAATCCTTTGGCGTGGAAATCCTGGAAGAGTCTGCCGGTGAAGTGGCGGGCATCAAGAGTGCCTCCCTCAAGGTCACGGGCTCCTACGCCTATGGCTCCCTGCGCACCGAAACGGGAGTGCACCGCCTGGTCCGCAAATCGCCGTTTGATTCCGGCAACCGTCGCCATACCTCTTTTGCTTCGGTATTCGTCTACCCGGAAGTGGATGAATCCATCGAAGTGGAAATCAATCCGGCGGACTTGCGCATTGACACCTTTCGCGCCTCCGGCGCTGGCGGGCAGCACATCAACAAGACCGATTCGGCAGTGCGCCTGACCCACGCACCTTCAGGGATTGTGGTGCAATGCCAGAGCGACCGTTCGCAGCATCGCAACCGGGCTGAAGCCATGGCCATGCTGAAATCACGCCTGTATGAGGCAGAATTACGCAAGCGCAATGCCGAGAAGCAGGCCATGGAAGACAGCAAGAGCGATATCGGCTGGGGCCGGCAAATCCGCTCCTATGTGCTGGACCAGTCCCGCATCAAGGATCTGCGCACCAATGTGGAAATTGGCAATACCCAGTCGGTGCTGGATGGCGACCTGGACATTTTTATTGAAGCCAGCCTGAAACAAGGCGTATAACCGTTAGCGAGCCCAAGAGGTTGATCATGTCCGACGACAGCAATCAGATCATCGAAGAACGCCGTGCCAAATTGCAGGCCCTCCGGGCGGCGGGCGTCGCGTTCCCCAACGATTTCGATCGCACCCACGAAGCGGGCCCCCTGCATGCCGGATTTGATTCCAGTGACGGGGCCGAACTGGGGGCGCAACCGGTGACGGTGGCCGGGCGCATGGTGTTGAAACGGGTGATGGGCAAGGCCAGTTTTGCGACGGTGCAGGACGGCACCGGCCGCATCCAGGTGTATGTGCAGCGCGAGGCC
>DAIDTL010000129.1 GCA_027457225.1 Ferrovaceae bacterium | reverse complement strand
AGCCAAGGCTGCCCGAGATCGTATAGCGCTGATCGTGGTCCCGGTAGACCCAGTGGTTGTTGATGTAATTGATCAGCCCCGGTGAAAAGTTGAACTGCCCCGACTCGATGCCCCGGCCCTGCGCCCGCCACACAGCCGTATTGAGTGTGCCCGTCCATCGCTCCTGGCGCCATGTGCCGGAGAATTCCAAACCATAGATGCGGCCTTCCTGGTAATTGAAGTCCGAAAAAACCAGCGCGTTGCCGAACTGCCCTTCATCAAGCAGGTTCCGAACCTTGCGATAATAGCCATCCACATTCAAGGTCATTTGATCGGACCACTGGTGAGACATCCCCATATCCAGGTAGTCCGAACTTTCCGACTTGACCGGCGAATCGGTCTGAACCTGCGAGGCGTTGGTGGTGTTGCTGAAGAGCCCCACAGTGCGCGTGTTGATGAGACCTGCTGCAGGCGGTGTGAAATAACTCCCAAAGCCTGCATGCATGCGGGTGGCTGACGTCATGTCATACACCAGGCTGATGCGCGGGCTGACCTGGTGCTCATTAATCAGCATCGCGTTCTGATCGTAGCGCAGACCGTAATTGAGCGTCACCGACGAACTGTATTTCCACTCATCCTGCAACGAGACGCCCCAGAAGTGGCTGATCCCACTGGTGTTGTCGATGATGCCGGTTGGTGCGCTGGTGGCGACGCCGACGTCGCTCAACTGATTGCCGGTACATACCGACGAGGGACCAAGACAGTAAACCTGCGACTGGTTATTGGTGAGATAGCGCTCCTGTTGCACCATCAATCCGGCATGCAACCGGTGGCCCTCGCGCCAGTCGAAGCCCGTATCGGTCTGCAAACCTTGCGCTTCATTGCGACGGATGACATCGTTGCTGATCCCGCTGTAAAACAGATCGCCCAGGGCGGGGTCAGGGGTGTAATGCACTTCGGAAAGCCGGTGGTACACAGACACCTGGGTATCCGCCCAGGAGTTGCCGTGAGACTGATAGCTCGCCACCTCGAACTGGTTGTGCTCAGCCTGCGTGGCGTTCAACCCCAGGGGGGCTGGGGTAGGTGTCAGGGTTGAACTGCAACATTGTGCGGTGAGCCCCGGGTTGTCAGGAATCTGGAACAGATTCTGTGACTGTCCAAAAGTCAGGCTGAGCCGATCCTGCGGAGTGAGATCGTAGGCCAAAAAACCAAATCCCTTGCCCTGCCGGGTCTGGTCATGAAATGCGTTGAGGGTATTGGCCGGATTGTCGACGCCCTGCTGCGACGTCATGACCGACCCGGTGAGGGTATAGCTGAATTTTCCCACGGAACCGTTGGCGATTCCCGCGGTTTCTCCATAGTTGCGACTGCCCCCTTGCACAGAGATTTCCCCGCCAGGCTCCGAACCCGGACCCCGGGTTTGAATATCCACAATGCCTGCCGTACGGTATCCATATTGGGCGGGCAAGACGCCGGTCATGACCGTGAGCTTATCGGCAATGCGCGTGTCCAGCATCTGGCCAAATCCGCTCAATGCTTCCGGAATCATGACGCCATTGATCCGGTATTGAAGGTTGCCGTGATCCCCGCGCACGTGCACCTGGCCGAAACCATCCTGCACAATGCCTGGAGCCTGCAGCAGCACCTGGTTCAACGGGGTGGCATTGCCCTGGGGTAAGTGGGCAATGTCGGTATCCGAAAACTGGTACTGGGTGCTGCCGGAATCCGGGGATACCAGATTTCGGGTGTCATTGAGCTTTTTTGAGATGACGGTGATGGTCTGGGCCTGGGCGACGGGCTCATCCCCTCCCGTCTGGGAAGGTTCAGCGGACGCAGCAGGGATCGTCAAGGCAATGATCGGCAAGATCAGGACCAGAGCCGTACGGGATGATGCGGTGATGCGTACCATGGAAAAACACCTCGGAGAGACGGGACAACAGGGTTTTCAGAAACCCTGAGGAGCCTTTTGGCTCACTGCTTCAGTCAGGTCTGCTGCGAGGGCACCGGAGGAGCACGGGTCTGGAACCCGAGAGGCGCATTGAGATGAATGATGGAAAGCTGGTTCGAAACGAGAATGGCTTTGGGAAGAACCATGACGATCGGGAGGGGCGCTGCCGTGCCCGTGAAACTTGCCAGCGTCAGCGCATCAAACAACTGGCAGTTGTGATCGTCGTGGGCCCAGGGCGTCTCCTGGCTTGCCGTCTGGGGGATCTGGGCCAGTCTGTCGCCATGTGCCACCCGGTGGGCAAAACCGGAAATCTGCGCACCCAGCAGGCAAACCAGCGCCAGCCCCATCCAGAATCGGCTCAAGGCAGTATGACTGCGGAATGTATTCACAAGACTCATGTTGTCAGTTACGAAACAGATCAATTTTGCGCCATGCACCGGAGCGCCAGCGCAACCATAAACCCAACCCCAGCGCGGTAGTGTACACCAACGCCGCACTCCAGCCGCCCACGGCGCCCAGGCCCCACTGGGGCAGAAACCCTACCCAGCCCTGCCCTGGCGGAAAGGTCAAGGCATGGCAGAGCGGCAAAAACACCAGCCAGGACAACAACAGCAGCAGGACCGTAGGAAAGCGGACGTCGCCCGCGCCACGTAAACAAAAAGCGCTGGAGAGATTCAACGCATCAAAGATCTGGTACCCCGCTGCGATCCAGAGGAGACGAAGGCACAGCGTGGTCACGGCTGTTGCGTCCGGATCGCTGCTTGAGAGAAACACGGGAACCACCCACGCCCCCGCCAACGCCAATCCGACTCCCAGCACACCCATATAAATCACGGCCATCCGGGTAATCATCTGGGCGCAGCGCATGGCCCAGGCTTTATCGCCCGCCCCAATAGACTGCCCCACCAGCGTTGTCCCTGCCAGGGCAATACCGATAGCCGGTAAATAGGAATTGGAAGTCAACATCATCACGATCTGGGTTGCCGCGCCATCCACGGGGCTGAGTCGGACCTGCATCAGCTGGAACAGGGCAAGCCCTATGACATCCATGGCGGGAAACAAACCGGTGGGAACGCCCAGTACGACCACCCGGCGAATGCCTGCCCAGTCAGGCTTCCAGGTGTGACGGGTGTCGAATTCTGATTGAAACCCGTGGTTAAGAAACACCAGCAGGGCCAACGCGGCGCCCACCGCAAGCGCCAGGCTGCTGGCGATGGCAGCCCCCGCAATGCCGTACCCCAGCCGGAACATGAATACTTCGTTCAGAACAGCGTTGGTCAAAGCCACCAGCACCATGTTCCAGAAGGTATAGCGGGGGCGCCCAATGCCGTTGAAAAATGAATTGAGGGAATACAGGATGGCCGAAACCGAACCTCCCAGCATGCGCGGCACCCAGTAATCTGTAGCCAGGGACAGCACCTCCGGCTTGAGTTCAAACCAGGATAGCAGTACGGGACCTTTCCACGCCGCCAGCACAAACAAAGGCGTCGTCATCAACCCACCCCACACGCCGCACCAGGCGGCATGCGCTGCCTCCCTTGACCTTCCGGCGCCAAATGCCTGGGCTACCAGGGTCTGCACCCCCATGCCCACGCCACCCAGAATCAGGAAAAAAACGAAGATCAGAAAATAGCAGGCCCCGACAGCGGCAATCGCCTCGGAAGAGATCCGTCCGACGAACCAGGTGTCCGTCAGGTTGAGCACGACCTGCAAGCTGCTGTTGAGAAACAGCGGCAACGCCAGTGCAACCACCGCCCTCAGGTCCACATGACGGTTTCCCTGCGCATCCAGACGCAGGGCAGGAAGAAAAACCTGGCTCATTCTTTTCGGAATCCAGTCGCAAAATTCCGCAGCAGCAGTGGGCTTGCCATCACCATGGCTCCCAGCACTACGGCATTCAGTACCCCTGTCCAAAGAAACAGTTCCGGTACGGCAAAACCATGGGCCAACGCCGTCATGGCCAACAGGGAGGCCACCACCATAAAC
>DAIDTL010000128.1 GCA_027457225.1 Ferrovaceae bacterium | reverse complement strand
CCGCAACGGGGATAGCCGTGCTGAACAATGGCAGCGACGGGCAGACCCACCTCTATGTGGGTACTCTGAATGCTGCAGGCACTAATGGATTTTTCTGGATTGGTACGAAACAGTGAATGGGTTGGTGCCCGGAGCCGGACTCGAACCGGCACACTGTCGCCAGCGTCAGATTTTGAGTCTGATGCGTCTACCAATTTCGCCACCCGGGCTGTGACCGGTTATTATAGCCAGTTTGATCATGTTACGCACCGACGATTTTGATTATGTCCTGCCGCAGGAGCTCGTTGCCCAGGTTCCGCCTGAGGTCAGGGGACAGAGCCGCCTGCTGGTGCTGAATCCGCCTGGGCAGACCGATGCCCGGTTTTCAGATCTTCCTCGCTGGGTGCGGGCCGGGGATCTGCTGGTACTCAACGACACGCGGGTCATGAAAGCTCGCCTGTTCGGCCATAAGGCCAGCGGAGGTCAGGTGGAATGTTTGGTGGAGCGCGTACTTTCACAAAACGAGGCGCTTGTGCATTTTAGGTCCAGTCATGCTCCCCGTGCCGGGAGTACCGTCCTGTTTGCCGGAGGAACACGCTTGTTTATACTGGGCCGGGAGGCGACGCTATTCCATGTCCGCCTGGAATCAACGCCGCAGCATTCGACTGAGCCTGTGCCTTACACCCTGCTCGACTGGATGGAGCAGCAGGGTCAATTGCCTCTCCCCCCTTACATCGAACGACTGCCCAATGATCAGGATGCCGATCGGTATCAAACGGTTTATGCGCGGGAGTTGGGCGCTGTGGCAGCACCTACTGCCGGATTGCATTTTGATTCTGACATGCTGGAACGGCTGAAAGGATGCGGGGTAGAATTCGCCACAGTCACCCTGCATGTGGGTGCGGGCACGTTTCAGCCGGTGCGAACCGAACTCGTCGCGGATCATGTGATGCACTCCGAGTGGTACCAGATTCCAGGTGAAACAGTGGCCGCCGTACAGCGTACCCGTGCCAGGGGAGGGCGTGTCACGGCGGTCGGAACCACCAGCTTGCGCGCACTCGAGGCGGCTTCGGCTTCCGGGGTGTTGCAGCCCGGGGTGGGGGAGACGCGCTTGTTCATAACACCAGGCTATCGATTTAACACCGTGGACCGACTGTTCACCAATTTTCACCTGCCACGATCCACGCTGTTGATGCTTGTGTCGGCATTTGCAGGGCTCGAGCCCATCCGGGCAGCCTATCAACACGCGATTGCACAGCGCTATCGTTTTTTCAGCTACGGCGACGCCATGTTGATGGATCGGCATCCTTGAGGTTCCATGAAATTTACCCTGCATACCACTGACGATCGCGCCAGACGCGGGACCCTACAACTGCCTCGCGGTCTGGTGGAAACCCCGGCGTTCATGCCTGTGGGCACCTATGGCTCGGTCAAGGGGGTGTCACCCGATGAGCTCGTTGACCTGGGCGCCCATATTATTCTGGGTAATACCTTTCACCTCTGGCTACGCCCGGGGCTTGAAGTGATCGAGAAGCACGGCGGGCTGAACCAATTCATGGGCTGGAGCGGCCCCATCCTGACGGACTCGGGCGGGTTTCAGGTATTCAGCTTGGGCGCCATGCGCAAGATTTCTGAAGATGGAGTGGCATTCCGCTCCCCCATCAATGGAGACGCATTGTTTCTTACCCCCGAGGAGTCCATGCGCATCCAGCGTGTACTCAATTCAGACATCGTCATGGCGTTCGATGAATGCACGCCATACCCGGCGGATTCAATCACTGCGCGGGCGTCGATGGAATTGTCCTTGCGCTGGGCCGAGCGTTCACTCAAGGGACATGCAGACAATCCCAATGCGTTGTTTGGCATCATCCAGGGGGGCATGCATGAAGGCTTGCGCGAGATTTCGGTACGCGAAATGGTGCAGATGGATTTTCCCGGCTATGCAATCGGCGGGTTATCGGTTGGCGAGCCTGCCGAAGACCGGCTCCGGATTCTCAACCATACGCCGGCGCTCCTGCCGACTCATAAGCCACGTTACCTGATGGGCATGGGGACTCCGGAGGACATCGTGGCGGCGGTCTCCCAGGGGATCGACATGATGGACTGCGTGATGCCTACCCGCAATGCCCGGAACGGCTGGTTGTTTACCCGTTTTGGGGATATCAAGATCCGCAATGCGCGTCATAAAACGGACACGCGGCCCCTTGATGAGACCTGCCAGTGTTACACCTGTTGCCGTTTTTCACGGGCGTACTTGCATCATCTGCAGCAGGCCAACGAAATTTTGGGAGCCCGTCTCAACACCTTGCACAATCTGCACTATTACCAGGTGCTGATGCAGGAGCTGCGTGCAGCCATCGAAACAGGTCGCCTGGCAGAGTATCGGACCGAATTTGCGCGGGACCGTGCCACGTCATGGTAGAATCCCGCAGCTTGATTTTTGGAGGTTTCCATGGGAATTACAAACGTTTTTGCCGATAGTGGTGTCACCACCGGTCCTGATTTTGGTATGAACTTGGTATTTATCGTCATTATGTTTGGCGTACTGTACTTCATGATGATCCGCCCTCAATTGAAGCGTCAAAAAGAGCAAAAAGCCATGCTCGAAGCGCTTAGCAAGGGCGATGAAGTGGTTGCCGCTGGCATTCTGGGCAAGATCGTCGAGATTGACAGCAATTACGTCCGGCTTGAAGTTGCCAAGGGCGTCATCGTCCAGATCCAACGCGGTGCCGTCGGCACGCTGCTGCCCAAAGGGACCATCCAGTAATCTTTCATGAACAAGTTTCCCCTCTGGAAGAACGGCCTCGTCCTGCTGTCTTTGGTGTTGGGCGCGCTCTACACCCTGCCTAATTTTTACGGCCAGTCCCTGGCGGTCCAGATTTCTGCGCAGGGGATAACAGCCAAAGTGGACAGCGCCCTCGAAGGGCGGGCCGAACAGATATTGCACGATGCCGGCATCCCTTATCTGCGCGCCAGTCTGGACGAGAGTGGCGTCAAGATCCGTTTTGCCGATCCCGATACGCAGCTCAAAGCGCGCGACGTGATCGACCATGCGCTCAATCCGGAAGGGCAGCAGGCTGGCTATGTCGTGGCGCTCAATCTGGTTCCCAATTCGCCACACTGGCTGTCGGACATTGGCGCACTGCCGATGTACCTTGGATTGGATCTTTCAGGCGGGGTGCATTTCCTGCTTCAAGTGGACATGAAGGCTGCACTCACCAAGCGCCTTGACAGTTATTCTTCAGAAATGCGGGGGACGCTTCGCGACAAACGCGTGTACTACGATGGCATCAGTCGGGATGGCAACCGTTTGACGTTGCGGTTTCGTGATGAGGCGACCCGCGCCAGCGCGCACCAGGCGCTGGACAACGAGTATCGGGATCTGATCTTCAAGGATGAAGGCTCGGGGTCAGACCTTACCATCGTGGCTACGCTCAAACAGGAGGCGCTGACCACAATTCAGGATCAGGCGCTCAAACAGAACATTCTGGCGTTGCGTAATCGGGTCAATGAATTGGGGGCCAAGGAGCCCATCATCCAGCAGCAGGGTTCGGACCGTATCATCGTCCAGTTGCCAGGCGTGCAGGATACGGCCAAGGCCAAGGATATTATCGGTCGGACAGCCACTCTCGAAATTCGCCTGGTGGATGAAGACCACCCGGCCCCGATTTCCCTCACCGAACCGCCGCCGTTTGGCTCAGAGCTGGTTTTGGAGCGCGGCGGGGCTCCGGTGTTTGTCAAGAAACAGGTGGTGCTGACCGGAGAGGTCATCACGGATGCGGGAGCAGGATTTGACTCTCAATCTAACCGGCCATCGGTCAACATCAGCATGGACAGCAAAGGTGCGCGCATTATTCGTCAGGTGTCGCGTGAAAACCTGAAAAAACGCATGGCCATCCTGCTCATCGAAAAAGGCATGACAGAAGCCATCAGTGTGGCCACCATCCAGGATGAGCTGTGGGCACGTTTTCAGATTACCGGGTTGCGCAACCCCAAAGAAGCCAATGACCTCGCAC
>DAIDTL010000127.1 GCA_027457225.1 Ferrovaceae bacterium | reverse complement strand
GGGTCAGTCCACATTGTTTCAAAACCTGGGCAATCGGCAGGCCCATCGCACCAACCTCGAGATCAATCTCCTTGATCTCCTCGGGAATCGCGTTGCTGCGAAAGCGCACTTCGAAATCCGCCAGGGCTTCCTGGCCAGCACGGGCCCCATGGAAACGCCCGACAATTTCGAGGGCCAGCAGCACTTTGATGTCGCGTGGGTTACGCCCCTCGTCAACTTCTCGCTTCCATCGGGCAAGCGTTTCCAGTGACTCGAAGGAGAGCAGTTCCAGGTAGCGCCACATCAGCGGATCCGAAATGGACATGAGTTTGCCGAATTGATCCTTTGGCGCTTCACTGATACCGATAAAGTTGTTCATGGATTTGGACATCTTGTTGATACCGTCTGTCCCCTCGAGCAGGGGCATCGTCAAGATGCATTGGGGCGTCTGGCCATAGTGCTTTTGCAGCTCCCGTCCCATCAACAGGTTAAATTTTTGGTCCGTCCCGCCCAGTTCAAGATCGGCTTTCAACGCCACCGAGTCATACCCTTGCACCAGGGGGTACAGAAATTCGTGGAGAGCGATGGGTTGCAGCGCCTTATAGCGCTTGGAAAAATCGTCTCGTTCCAGCATTCTGGCAACGGTATGGGTCGCAGCCAGCTTGACCATGCCGGAAGCACCCAATGGGTGCATCCAGGTGGAATTGAAAGCGATGGTGGTGCGCTGCGGATCCAGGATCTTGAATACCTGTTCCTTATACGTGGTTGCATTGACTTCGATCTGTTCTGGCGTGAGCGGCGGGCGCGTTGTATTGCGCCCAGCGGGGTCTCCGATCAGGCCGGTGAAATCGCCGATCAGAAAAGTAACATCGTGGCCCAGATCTTGCAGTGTTTTCAGTTTGTTGATGAGGACGGTATGCCCCAGGTGTAAATCCGGGGCAGTAGGATCAAATCCCGCCTTGACTCGAAGCGGACGCCCCTTTTGAAGTCGTTCGACCAGTTCGGTTTCAGGCAGGACTTCATCAGCACCGCGCTTGATTTCGTTGAAGGCTTGTTCGAAATTCATCGCGATGATCCTTGATAAAAACAGTGGCAAATTTTGCTTACACCTTGATAATGCATGGGAATTTGTGATGAATCCTGGTTTCTGCTAGACTTCGGCGGATGAAATACATCAAAATCTGCGCTCAGGCGCTTAGCCGCTGGATTTTAACGCAAAAATCAACTGTGAAGGCTTCTGATTCCCGCCTGAGCGGAATGGTTGCCACGGTGTTGATGATGGGTTTTGGCGTGGCCACGGCTTTTGGCATTACTCCTGGCACCGACACCCGTGTCGTCCACATCCTGCCCGTCATTGAAGATATCACGCAAAGCAACCTGACTCCGGCGGCGACCCCGGGAATCTACTCACAACAGGATCAGGTCCATAGCGGGGATACCCTGGCTGCGTTGCTGTTCCGCATGGGCGTGGATGATCAGGCGGCCCTCGAGTTCATTCGCACCAATCAGCTGGCGCGGGGCATCTATCAACAGATGTCCCCCGGCAAACCGATCCGGATTCAGCGACGCGCCAATGGTGACCTCATCCCCCTGCATTTCCCCCGTTCCGAAGACAAAACCCTGGTCATCGAACGCATCGGTGCGCAGTTTCAGGCTTCAGAAATTGCTGTAGGGAGCATTCATCGGGTCATTCATACTTCCGGGACCATCCAGAGCTCGCTCTTTGCGGCGGCCGATAACGCCGGCATTCCCGATAGCGTCACTCACCAGCTGAGCCGGCTGTTCTCTACCGACATTGATTTTCATAACGACCTGCGCGCTGGCGATACTTTTTCGGTGGTCTATGAGGCCTCTCAGGACGACTTCGACCAGATCAAGGCGGGAAAGATTCTGGCAGCCGAGTTCGTCAACAAAGGCGTCGCAATCCGCCGGGTGTTCTTTGATGGCGTTAACGGTGGGGATTACTACACCCAGGATGGCATCGGCGCGCGCGCCTCTTTCCTGCGCTCCCCCATTGAGTTTTCACGGGTTACCTCGGGTTTCAGGGCCGAACGTTTCCACCCCATCCTGAAAACCTGGCGCGCCCATCAAGGTATTGATCTGGGCGCTCCGACAGGCACGCCGGTGGTTTCCGTAGCCAATGCCACCGTGGCTTTTGCCGGATGGCGCAACGGCTACGGCAACGTCATTGAATTGCGTCATGCCAACGGCATCAGCACGGTCTATGGCCATCTCTCGGCCTTTGCCAACGGACTCCGCAACGGCGCACATGTCCGTCAGGGCGATGTCATTGGCTATGTCGGCATGACGGGTCTTGCGACCGGACCCCACTTGCATTACGAATTCAAAATTGGCGGCATTCAGCACGACCCCCAAGGTCACGATGTTCCCCGTTATGCCAGCACCAGCCTGACAGGGCGTGCCAAATCTCAATTCCTCGCCGCAACTGCCCCTCTGATCAAGGAACTCGACGCCATTCGTGGCTCTGCACTCGCCAAATTTGAGTGACGCGTGAGCACTGAACATTATGTGGGCATCATGTCCGGAACCAGCCTGGACGGCATCGATGCCGTAGTGACGTCATTTTCAGAAGCGCAACCCACTGTTGTGCTGGGGCACGTTTTCACAACACTCCCGGCCGCGTTACGCACCACCCTGCTCAGCCTCAATGTGCCCCAAGGTTATGACGAACTGGAACGCGCTGCCGTGGCTGGCGTCGAACTGACCCGGCATTACGCCGATGTCGCCCTGGATGCCATACGACAGTCCGGACTGTCCTCCAAGCACATCCGGGCCATCGGTTGCCATGGACAAACCGTACGCCACCGCCCCGATCAGGGGTTTACGCTGCAACTGGGGAACGGTGCCCTGCTGGCCGAATTGACGGGGCTGACCGTGGTCACGGATTTCCGTTCGCGGGATATCGCTGCAGGGGGCCAGGGAGCGCCGCTGGTGCCTGCGTTCCATGATGCGATGTTTCGCTCCCCCACCCATGCGCGCATCATTCTCAATCTGGGCGGATTTTCCAATCTGACCGTGCTTCGTCCCGGACACGAAACCCGGGGTTATGACTGCGGGCCAGCCAACGTCTTGCTGGATGGCTGGGCGGAACGCCACTTGGGCCAACCCTTCGACTGCGATGGGTCCTGGGGTCAGTCCGGCTCCATCTCCCCCGCCCTATTGCAGGCGCTGCTGGCACATCCCTATTTTTTGCGCACGCCGCCCAAAAGTACGGGACGCAATGAATTTCATCTGGGCTGGCTGGAAGGTTTCCATGAAATGCACAGCCTCCCACCGCGAGATGTCCAGGCCACCCTGGCAGAATTGACGGCCCAGACCGTGGCTGACTGTATTGCGACTGAGTGGTGTGAAGGACTGGAAATTTATTGTTGCGGAGGTGGCGCCAAAAATCGTGCGCTTATCGAACGGCTTCAAGCCCTGCTACCGAAAACTCAGGTGCGTCTGACGGATGCCTTGGGAATTCCTGCCACACTGGTCGAGGCGACGGCATTTGCCTGGTTGGCCCGTGAATTGTTACACCATCGCAGCGCCAGCCTTCCGACCGTAACCGGCGCCCGCAGCAAGGTGCTTCTGGGCGCCATCTATCCCGCTTAACGGCCTCAACCTGCGCCGCTTGACGTTCCCCGGTTAGCGGACGCGCCCCGGATCAGGGTTCCCACCCCTTCGTCCGTCAACACTTCCAGAAGCAAGGCATGGGGCACCCGGCCGTCAATAATATGCGCGGTTGTCACCCCGTTCTGTACCGCATCCAGTGCGCAATCCACTTTGGGAAGCATGCCACCCGAGATGGTTCCCTCTTTGATCAGGCTTTTCACTTTGGAGGCCGTGAGTCCGGTCAGCACTTTGCCCGCTTTGTCCAGCACACCGGTGGTGTTGGTCAGCAACAGCAATTTTTCGGCTTGCAGCGTCACTGCCAATTTTCCCGCCACAAGATCGGCATTGATGTTGTAGGCCTCTCCGGCCTCACCTACCCCAAGGGGTGCAATCACGGGAATAAAATTCTGGTTGCTCAGCAGCGTGACGATGCCCGGATCAATACTCACCACTTCTCCCACCTGGCCAATGTCAATAGCCTCTTCCGAATGGTCTGGAATACGTAACAT
>DAIDTL010000126.1 GCA_027457225.1 Ferrovaceae bacterium | reverse complement strand
AGGATGAAGTTGCCTTGCAGGGCAAGGACGTGGGCGGGTTGCGGGTGTACGCGCCGAGCCAGTTGCCCGGTTTGATCGAACGCTTCGACATTCATGACGTGATCGTGACCTTGCCCTCGGCGTCCAGTGCCAGACGTCGTGAAGTGGTGGCCTTGCTGGAACAGTACCCGGTGCGCGTGCGTATTCTGCCGGCCCTGGTGGACATTGCCAACGGTCGGCACCTTATCAACATGGTGCGTGAAGTGGACATCGGCGATCTGCTCGGGCGCGATCCAGTGGCAGCCAAACCGGCATTGCTGGGGCGCTCGGTCTTCGGCAAATCTGTTCTGATCAGCGGGGCGGGTGGCTCTATCGGCTCGGAATTATGTCGCCAGATTGCGGTGCTTCGTCCGGCACGCATGGTGTTGCTGGAGACCAGCGAGCATGCGCTTTACCAGATCGATCGGGGGTTGCGCAGCATGGCGGACTTCGACATTGTGCCCTGCCTGGGATCTGTGGGAGATGAGATGCTGGTGACACGGCTCCTTGGCACCCACGGCATCCAAACCATCTATCACGCAGCGGCCCATAAGCATGTCCCTTTAGTGGAGATCAATGTGTTGGAAGGGGTGCGCAACAATGTTTTGGGTACCCTGACATTGGCTCAGGCAGCCTTTGAAGCGGGTGTCGAAACCTTTGTGTTGATATCCACGGACAAGGCCGTGCGTCCCGCTAATATCATGGGAACCACCAAGCGCTGGGCTGAGTTAATCGTGCAGTCCATGGCACAGCGCGCAGCTACAGTCGGTCGCTCACAGCGATTCTGTGCTGTGCGTTTTGGTAATGTGCTGGGCTCCAGTGGTTCGGTGATTCCGCTGTTTCGTGAACAGATCGCTGTAGGCGGACCGGTGACGGTTACCCATCCCGAAGTGACGCGTTATTTCATGTCCATCCACGAAGCCGTGGAGCTGGTGATCCAGGCTGGGAGCCTGGCTCGTGGCGGGGAAATTTGTCTGCTCGAAATGGGTGAGCCAGTGCGGATCGTCGATCTTGCGCGCAACATGATCCGTCTTGCTGGATACAGCTTGCGCGATGCGACTCACCCCCAACACGATATTGAAATCGTTTATACCGGTCTGCGCCCCGGTGAAAAGCTTTTTGAAGAACTACTGATTGCCAGCAGCAATGCCACGCCCACAGAACATCCCAAGATCATGCAGGCGGAAGAGCCTTTCATGACTGAACCAGTCCTGATGGCTCATCTGGAGCGGCTGCGCGAAGGGGTCTTGGCCTGCGATGAAGCGGCGGTTCGGGCAGTGCTGAAAATGGCGTGAGGGAGCTGGGGTCTGACCCCATTATTTCTTTCCCTTGAGGTCTGACCCCAGTTCCACCTCCAGTTTCCTCTCAAGCGCCAAGTTAGGCATAATTCAAGGATTGTGATCGGACTTTTAGGATCGCTATTTCAATCGGAGGTGTCATGTCCCATTCCTATACCCTCAAGGTCAATGGTCAATCGCACACGGTGCAGGTGGACGATCCAAACATGCCCCTGCTGTACGCGTTGCGCAACGATCTTCATTTGCGCAGCCCACACTTTGGCTGCGGATTGGGCCAATGCGGATCTTGTACTGTCCATGTGGAGGGGGTTCCAGTGCGCTCATGCAGCGTGTCGGTTGCCAAGGTGGCGGGACAGTCGATTACCACTCTCGAAGGACTGGGTTCTTTAGAACACCCCCATCCTATTCAGCAGGCCTTTATTGATGAGCAGGCCGCCCAGTGCGGCTATTGCATCAACGGCATGATCATGCAAACCAAGGCATTGCTGGATAAAAACAAGCATCCCAGCGAACAAGACATCCGGCAGGCATTGGCGCTTAATTTGTGCCGTTGCGGCACCCACGTCCGCATCATCCGTGCCGTGCAGCGTGCTGCTGCGGCCCTGGTTTGAGGGAGGAAAGATCATGACCCATGAGGTATTGAACCGCCGTGTATTTTTGAAGACCGCCGGATCGCTGATGGTGACCTTTACCCTTCTGCCCGATCGGGTATCGGTCGCTGCCGATGCCCCTACGGCTTCCAAGAGTGTGGCTACCGATGCTGTGGACGGTTTCATTCAAATCCACTCCGACAATTCGGTGACGATCTATTCCGGCAAAGTGGACCTCGGCACCGGGGTGCGCACTGCAATCACCCAGATCGCCGCAGAAGAACTCGATATCCCCTTGACCCAGGTGACAATCGTTCAGGGGGATACCCTGACCACGCCGGATCAGGGGCTTACTTGGGGCAGCCTGTCCATTCAAGTGGGTGGCATGCAGATTCGCCAGGCCTGTGCGACGGCCCGGGCTGCCTTGATCAGCCGGGCGGCAAGCAAATTCAATGCGCCGGCTCAGGCCATCAAAACCCATGAGGGAAGATGCTGGCATGAAGGGGCCAGCGCATCTTATGCCGAACTGATCGAAGCGGACGGGTTGGTGCTCAAGGTGGATCCCAAAGCGCCCACGAAGGCGCCTGCCGATTATCAGATCGTTGGCAAGTCCGTGGCACGCCTCGACATTCCTGCCAAGGTGACGGGTCAATTTGAATACATGCACGATTTCCGCCTGCCCGGGATGTTGCATGCCCGGGTGGTCCGACCCGCAGGAGTGCACGCCGAACTGTTGTCGGTGGATGACCAGGCGGCCCGCAAGGTGCCGGGATTTATTGCTACCGTGCGCGAGGGCAGTTTTCTCGCGGTGGTGGCGCGTACGGAATGGGGAGCCATTCAGGCCAGTGCAGCGATCAAGCCGGTCTGGAGCGCGTGGCAGGGTCTGCCCGAGCAAAGTCGGCTGTGGGACTACGTGCGCAACACGGCCATCAGTAAGAGCGAGGATCTGCAAAATATTGGCGATGCTGCAGCCGTGCTGCAGCAAAGCGCCAAAAAACTTCAGGCCACTTACGATTTCGCTATTCATACCCATGGATCCCTCGGACCTTCCTGTGCCGTAGCCGAATGGAAAGACGGTAAGGTGACCTGTTGGAGCGCCTCGCAACAAACCCATCTGCTGCGCAAGCAGATCGCCCAGATGACGAAAGTGCCGGAGTCCCAGGTGCGTTGCATTTACATTGATGGCTCCGGCTGTTATGGGCGCAATGGTCACGAAGATGCTGCGGCTGATGCCGTGCTGATTGCCAAGGTGATCAACCAACCGGTGCGCGTGCAGTGGATGCGCGCCAACGAGCATGGCTGGGATCCTAAGGGGCCACCGACACTGCTGGATTTTCGTGGGGTTCTGGACGATCAGGGACATATTGCAGCCTGGGAATCCCAAGCATACATTCCCAAGCGCCCGGCCCAAATTTCTGTCACCTTGCTTGCTGCCGACCTGGCCGGCATGCCTCACGAAGAGGCGCATCCGGGCAACATTCATCAAGACCTAGCAATTCCGTATCAGGTGCCTAATCTCAAGACAACCGTGCATTCTTTGAGTCATACCCCACTGCGTGCTTCCTGGATTCGCGCCCCCGGGCGGATGCAGAACACCTTTGGTAACGAGAGTTTCATGGATGAGCTGGCCCACGTCGCGGGCGCTGATCCGGTGGAATTTCGCCTGCGCCATCTTACCGATCCACGTGGTCGTGAATGCCTGGAGCGGGTCGCGCAGTTAGCCCATTGGCAACCGCGCACCGGCAAAGCGGCCGATTCTGGTGATGTGGTACGCGGACGCGGGGTGTCCTACATCAAGTACGAACTGGTGCGAACCTATGTGGCTGTGGTTGCTGATGTGGAAGTGCATCGCCGCACAGGGAAAATCAGGGTGACCCATTTTTACATTGCCCATGATTGCGGCCAGATCATCAATCCCGATGGGCTTAAAAACCAGCTGGAAGGCAACATCATTCAAACCGTGAGTCGCACCCTGCTGGAAGAGATAAAGTTCAATCGCTCGCGGGTCACCACGCTCGATTGGGTCAGCTATCCCATCCTGACTTTCCCGGAAGTCCCTCAGGTCACCATGGACCTGATTGATCGGCCTACAGAAAAACCTTGGGGTGCCGGTGAGCCGGCCGCCTAGGTGGGTGCCATCGGCGATTGCCAATGGTGTGTATGATGCCCTCGGGGTGCGCCTGCGCTCCGTACCATTTACGCCGCACAAAGT
>DAIDTL010000125.1 GCA_027457225.1 Ferrovaceae bacterium | reverse complement strand
AAGCGCATGAATGGCCTTTCTCACGCGAGCGTAGGTCCCGCACCGACAGAGATTGGTGATCGTTTCATCAATCTCTGCATCCGTAGGATTCGGACTGGTCGCCAGCAATGCAACCGTGGACATGATCATGCCGGTTTGACAGTACCCGCATTGGGGAACTTCGTGTTCGATCCATGCTTTCTGAACAGGATGAAGCCCGTCTTTGGACAATCCTTCGATAGTGGTAATTTTTTTGCCGTACGCCCCCGACACCGGCAGGGCGCAGGAGCGCACAGCTTCGCCATCAAGATGCACCGTACAGGCACCGCAGGCGGATATTCCGCAGCCATACTTGGTTCCAAGAAGGCCCAAATGATCACGCAAAACCCAAAGAAGCGGCATGTCAGGTTCGACATCGACGGTGTGAATGCGGCCGTTTACGATCAGTTCCAGCATTTTTGTTCCCCTCTGAGAAGCAAAGTCCCGAATGTGCCTATATTAGTGAGCTGGCACACAATTGGAAAGGGGGCCGGACTATGCCACGACCAGGATCGTAATCCCCGGATTGCCCTGGTTGCCCCCGCCCAAGGTTTTGATGAGCTGCTGATGATGCCGTGATAACGCGTGAAGCGCATCGCTCCCCGCGATCAGGGATTCCCCCGGGATATACCCCCGCACCCGATCAGCCCAGCGGTGCTGTTGGAGCGCCTCACGAAATGCAGACCGTATGAGCCCTCCTTTGCCGGTGGAGCCGTATCCGTGAATGACTTTGATTATCCGGATACCGGCGATCTGGGCCTTGCGCAGGAGCTCGCGCAATGACTCCAACGCCTCATCCACAGCGGGCATTCCAACCTCAAGATCGATGACAAAAATTTTGTCGGAAAGCTCCGGGTTGGTCAACGGTGCCACCAGACAATCGCAATAAGGACAATGATCTTTCAGGGCATCACGTAGATTGCCACAGTCGGGACAAATACCCATCAGCTTGCGGACTTCCATGCCTCCATAAACTCCTTCCAGTGCTGCCCCTCCATGCCCGCGATAGTGGTACGAATGAAATCCATCTCATCCTGATACTGGGCTGGGGTCAGTTGCCCACGCACCAGCTGGAACCGAGCGTAGAGAAGATACGTGTTGAGCACATCGGTTTCGCAGTAGGCGCGGATGCCGGCAAGGTTGCCGTCTTGATAGGACTGCCATACGGCACTGCCATCCATACCCAATTTACCGGGGAAACCGATCAGCTTGGCCAGCGCATCGAGCGGCGCATTGGCCCGGTTGTTATAAAGTGCTAAAACATCCATCAAATCCAGATGGCGGGGATGATAACGAGACAGATAGTTGTTCCACTTGAAGTCTTTATCGTCCTCTCCCGTATCCCAATAGCGCGCAGCGGTGACGCCATGGACAAGCGCCCGGTAATGCAACACCTGGGCGTCGAAACCTTTACCGTTCCATGACACCAGTTGAGGCGTGTATTTGTCCACCCCATCGTAAAAGCGCTGAATGATGCTGGATTCAGAATCTTCGACAGCACCCAGCGTCCATACCCTGAACCCATCCCGACTGCGCAGGGCACAGGAAATGCACACGACCCGTTGCAGGTAATGGGGCAAGAAATCGGAACCGGTTTTTTCGCGCCGCTCAGCAAACGCTTTTTCTGCCACTTCGGCATGGGGCATTGCCGGATCAAGATTGTGGAGCCGGATCAGGCCGTCACAGTCGGGAATGGTCTCAATGTCGAAGACCAGTACCGGAATCATGCCGGATAGACTCCTGTGGAAAGATAGCGATCCCCACGATCAGACACGACATGGACGATCACGGCATGTTCAACTGTTTTCGAGATTTGCAACGCAGCCCAGCATCCTCCGCCCGAAGAGACTCCAGCAAAAATGCCCTCTTCCTTGGCAAGACGGCGCATGGTGTCTTCAGCATCAGGTTGGGTTACCTCCAGCACCTGATCTACCCGACGACGATCAAAGATTTTTGGCATATAAGCTTCCGGCCATTTGCGAATCCCGGGAACATTAGCGCCTTCAGCTGGATACACCCCTACAATTTGAATGGCCGGATTTTGTTCCTTGAGGTAACGCGACACCCCCATGATGGTTCCTGTCGTCCCGAGGGTAGCCACAAAATGGGTGATTTTCCCTGCCGTATCGCGCCAGATTTCCGGGCCCGTGGTTTCGTAATGAGCCAGTGGGTTGTCTGGATTGTTGAACTGGTCGAGAATAACGCCCTCCCCGGCATCGTGCATCTTCTGTGCCAGGTCGCGCGCTGCTTCCATCCCACCCTCCTTGGATACCAACAGGATTTCAGCTCCCAGGGCGCGCATGGTTTGGCGACGCTCGATGCTCAAATGTTCTGGCATGATCAGCACCATACGATATCCACGCAAAGACGCCGCCAGTGCCAAAGCGATTCCGGTGTTTCCGCTGGTGGCTTCAATCAGGGTATCGCCTGGCGTGATATCACCGCGCGCTTCGGCGCGCTTTACCATGGATAGGGCCGGACGGTCCTTCACTGAACCCGCCGGATTGTTTCCTTCCAGCTTGGCGTAAATCTGATTGGAGGTATTGCCGGGCATGTGCCGCAACAGGACCAACGGCGTATCGCCGATGCACTCTTCGATAGTTTTGACCATGCTCAAAACTTTAGCACAGATCAATCGTCTCCAGCATCATCAATGGTGGTTCCTGGGCAATGGTGTGGGCTTTGTTCCGGAAGTCGCTGCAACTGCTACGGGTTTTCCTGAAATAGAGATTTCGGACCCGATGCGTGCAACGGTTTTGGCTCCGAAGCCCTTGACTTTGCGCAAATCGGCGACGGATCGAAAAGCCCCATTTTTGGCACGGTAAGCGAGAATGGCTTTAGCCTTGATCGGGCCGATGCCTTTGACGGTACGCAATAATTTCTCATCAGCGCTATTAATATCCACGACTGCCCAGGCTTGCCCCAGCAAGACAAGGCTTGCCACCCAGGCCAGCAGCAAACGACGGAACACAGACCAGGACAAGCGGCGTGACGTTGAAGCATTCATGACAGCCTCCACATAAAAAAAGGGCCATGAAGAGCCCCCTGGAGAATGCAGAATGGATCCGCCTAACGGATCGTCGCTCCAGTCATCCAGGCCACATAACGAGCAACACCTTCGGTGACATCCAGAAATGGCCGGTCATAACCTGCTTCCAGAAGGCTCTTCATGTTGGCCTCAGTGTAGCTTTGGTACTTACCCCTCAAGGCGTCGGGAAAGGGAATATATTCGATCAATTCTTGCGCCTGCATGTCCTGCAAAGTCAGTTCGTCTTCTCCCTTGGTAGCACGAATGGCGTTGATAGTGGCCACAGCCATGTCGTTGAAAGTGCGGCTCTGCCCGGTACCTAGATTAAAGATGCCGGAAATTTCGGAGTGTTCCAGAAACCACAGATTGACCTTAACCACATCTTCCACAGAAATGAAATCGCGCCGTTGCTCGCCATGGGTATACCCGTCGCTCCCTTCAAACAGGCGGATCCTGCCCTTCTCCACATACTGATTGAAAAAATGGTATGCCACCGAAGCCATGCGTTCCTTATGCTGCTCGTGAGGTCCATACACGTTAAAATAGCGCAACCCTACGCAAGGCGCGGTAAGCCCGACCTCCTGCGCACGCTGTCGAAAATACTGGTCGAAAGCCAGTTTGGAATACCCATAAACGTTGAGCGGGCTTTCACAAGCCGGCTCCTCTCTGAACTGGGTGTTCGACCCGTAAACTGAAGCGGAGGACGCATAGACCAGCGGGATTTCGCGTTCCTGGCAGTAGCGAAAAACTTTGCTGGTGTAACGAAAATTGTTGTCCATCATGTAGCGACCATTGTGTTCCATGGTGTCTGAACAAGCGCCCTGATGCAGCACGGCTGAAACCTCCTGATCCAGCGAGTCTGATTCGATCAGCGCCAGGAATTCCCGCTTGTCGAGGTAGTCTGCAATGGTGCAATTTGCCAAATTTTTGAATTTGCCGGACTTTTCCAGGTTATCCACGGCCAGGATACTGGTGACCCCACGTCGGTTGAGTTCCTTTACGATGTTGGCGCCGATGAATCCGGCTGCGCCGGTGACAATGGTAACCATGGTTATTATTCCTGCAATGTCTTGT
>DAIDTL010000124.1 GCA_027457225.1 Ferrovaceae bacterium | reverse complement strand
CCATTATCGCAGACCATGTTTCCATCGCGGGACGAACCACCATTGGGGCGCGCAACCGGATTTATTCGTTCAATGCCCTGGGGGGAACTCCCCAGGACAAGAAGTACCATGGTGAAAACACCGCCCTCGAAGTGGGCGATGACAACACCATTCGTGAATTCTGCACTTTCAATATCGGTACGGAAGATGACGTGGGCACCACCCGACTGGGAAATAACAACTGGATCATGGCCTACGTGCATCTCGCGCATGATTGCCAGGTCGGCAACCATACCACCTTTGCCAATCATGCCACCCTTGCCGGTCATGTCCACGTGGGCGACTGGGCCGTTCTTGGCGGGTTTGTCGGGGTTCATCAATTTGTTCGGGTGGGGGCGCACAGCTTTATTGGCATTTCGGCAGTGATCACCCAGGACGTGCCGCCCTTTGTCATGGTGGCCGGGCATCCTGCAGCGCCTCATGGCATCAACAGCGAAGGATTGCGCCGGCGCGGGTTTAGCGGGGAAGAAATTACTGCCATCAAACAGGCCTACCGTAAGCTCTACAGCACCGGGCTCAGTCTGGAAGAAGCACGGGGCGAAATCGCCCGGATTGCAGAACAGGCGCCCCGCGTGCAGGAAATGCTGGATTTTCTGACGCATTCTTCCCGCGGTATCGTGCGCTGACCATGCGCATCGGCGTTGTGGCAGGCGAAGCATCAGGCGACGCACTGGGAGCAACGTTGATTGAAGCCGTGCGGATGCGCTATACCGAAGCTGTTTTCGAGGGAATCGCAGGCCCGCGCATGCAAGCCCTGGGCGCACATTCGCTTTTTCCCATGGAGATGCTCTCGGTGCGCGGTTACCTGGAGGTCGTGCGCGCGTTGCCCAGGCTCCTGTCAATTCGCCGGCAACTGATCCGCTATTTTCTGGCTTCTCCGCCCGACCTCTTTGTCGGAATCGATGCGCCCGACTTCAATCTGGCCCTGGAGAAACAACTCAAGCGCGCCGGCATTCCCACATTGCAGATGGTCGCGCCCACGGTCTGGGCCTGGCGCGCCAATCGCTTGCCGGCCATTCGTGATGCCGTTACGGGCGTGCTTTCCATCTTTCCCTTCGAGCGTCCGATTTTCGAGCGGGCGGGCATTCCAATCACCGATATCGGGCATCCCCTGGCGCAGCAAATTCCGGAACAGACCGACCGCGCGGCTGCACGCCGGACTTTCGGCGATGGATGCGCAACGCCGATCGTGGCCTTGCTGCCGGGCAGCCGCATCTCGGAGCTTGAGTTTCATGCGCAACTGTTCGTGGATACGGCAGCGCTCCTGAGGTTGCATTTTCCGCAGGTCCGGTTTCTGGTACCCCTTATCAACCAGCAGACCCGAAACCTGTTCGAACAGGTGTTGCGGCGCGCTCCGCAGCACCTTGATATCCAGCTGCTGGAAGGCCGGGCCCATGAGGTGCTCGCTGGCGCCGATGTGGCCCTGGTGGCTTCCGGGACCGCCACCCTCGAGGCGGCCCTGTTGAAATGTCCGATGGTCATCACCTATCGTCTTTCTGCCTTGACGGCCTGGCTGGTGCGTCGGCGTGCCACCTCCAGGTTTTTTGGATTGCCCAATATCATCCTGGATCAACCCGTGGTGCCTGAGATGATTCAGGAAAACGCCACGCCGGAAATCCTGGCGGCCCGCCTGACCGAACTCCTGACCGACCCGGCCGCGCGATACGCCATGGTGCAGTCCTTTGAGCGCCTGCATCACCTGCTGCGCGCGGACTCGCATCAGGGGATTCTGAAGGGCATTGCACAGGCCTTGCAACATGCGCCCTGAGCGCGTCATTCGGGTCGGGCAACCCCTGGATTTCCCGGCGGGGCTGCTGTGCGGCGTGGATGAAGCGGGTCGGGGCCCGATTGCCGGTCCGGTCAGTGCCGCCGCTGTCATGCTCCATCCCGACAGGCCCATTCCCGGGCTTGCCGATTCCAAAAAACTGAGCGCCGGGCAGCGTGCCCTACTGGAGCAACGCATCAAGGCCGAGGCACTGGCCTGGTCCACGGCATTTGCCAGCGTGGCCGAGATCGATCAACTCAACATCCTGCAGGCGACGCTGTTGGCCATGCGTCGGGCGATCGAAGGTCTTGGCGTGGTGCCCGAGGTCGTGGTGGTGGATGGGTTGTATGGCCCGGTCCTGCCCATTAGGACGATTGCCGTGGTGCGGGGAGACGCCCGGGTCGCCGCCATTTCGGCCGCTTCCATCCTGGCCAAGACCGGGCGCGATCGTGTCATGGAGGCCTTGGCGTGTGATTATCCCCAATACCAGTTCGAGCGTCACAAAGGCTATCCCACGGCACTTCATCTCGCGCGCCTGCGCGAGCATGGGGTAAGTCCGCATCACCGCCTGTCCTTTGCTCCCGTGAGTGCCTGCCGATGCGGGTGATCCGTTCCCGCGACAACCCGTTGGCCAGGCAATTTGCCAGTCTGGTGCATTCGTCACGGAGCCGTCACAAGTCGGGGCAGACGGTGCTGGATGGCGTGCATCTGGTGGAGGCTTATGCAGGGTCCGCACTGGGCCCGCTGCAAACCCTGCTGGTGAGCGAGAGCGGGTTGCGCCATCCGGAAGTGGCCCGCCTGCTGGCCCGAAACCTTCTGCCCGAGCCCGTTGTGTTGAGCGATGCCCTGTTTGTCGAGTGCGCCACGGTCCAGTCCCCGCTGGGGATTGCCGCCATCATCAAGATTCCCGCGGCGCCGCTGCCTGCGGATGCGCTGGGGCCTTGTCTGATGTTGGAAGACATCCAGGATCCGGGGAATCTGGGCACGCTGCTTCGATCCGCTGCGGCCGCAGGCCTGCCCCGTGTCTTTCTTTCGGCGGGATGTGCCCTGGCCTGGGCGCCGCGCGTGTTGCGTGCGGGAATGGGGGCGCACTTCAAGCTTGAGTTGTATGAGGGCGTGGCCTTGCCCGGGCTGGCATCGCGTTTTGGAGGGCGGGTGGTTGGGGCCACCTTGGACGACGCGCGTCCCTATTTCAAGGTGGACCTCACCGGAACCATCGCTTTCGTGATCGGGAACGAAGGGGCCGGGATATCGCCGGCACTCCTGGCCTGCATTCATGAACGCCTGCACATTCCCATGAAGGCGGGGATCGAGTCCCTCAATGCGGCCGTGGCGGGTTCCATTGTGATGTTCGAACGGCTGCGCCAGCAATCCCGCTAGTACAGGTGCCGCGCCAGCCCGGTCTGGTGCAGGATGGTGGTGGACAATTCCTCAATCGACATGTTGGTGGATTCCAGAAAAGGGATGCCATGGGCACGCATCATCGCCTCGGCTGCCTGAATTTCATGACGGCAGTTGGCGAGGGACGCATAGCTGCTGTCAGGGCGGCGTTCGGAACGAATCTGGTGCAGGCGTTCCGGGCGGATCGACAGCCCCCATAGTTTTTTACGCCACGCAAGCAATGCGGAAGGAAGCTGCTGCTTGTCCAGGTCCTCCGGAATCAAAGGGTAGTTGGCGGCCTTGATCCCAAATTGCATGGCCAGGTACAGGCTGGTGGGTGTTTTGCCGCAGCGCGAGACACCCACCAGGATGATCTCCGCTTCAGACAGCCCTTTGCCCGCAGCGCCATCGTCGTGGGCCATGCTGAAATTGATGGCATTCATGCGCTGGGTGTAGGTATGCAGGTCTCCCGTGCCATGGGATTTGCCGACGGCATGGGATGAAGGCGCCCCCAGTTCGGATTCCAGGGGGGCAATGAACACCTCGAAAAAATCCAGCACCAGGGCCTCTGCGGTCCGAAGCGTCCGGCGCACCGATTCGTTGATCAGGGTACTGAAAACGAGGGGGCGCTGGCCATCGGTTCTGGCGGCCAGATTGATGGCGGCTATGGCCTCCTGGGCACGCTCCGGGCTGTCTATGAAAGGCAGCGTGTAACGCTGGAACTGAAAGCTGTCAAACTGGGTGATCAGGCTTTGCCCCAGCATTTCGGCGGTGATGCCGGTGCGATCCGAGACATAAAAAACACTGCGCTTCATCGGGGTCACCAATCCTGAAAGGGTTATCCACAGCATAGCAGATGTCTTATAATAGACAACTGATAGACCACTTTCCGAGGTCAGGGGGCATCATGGCAACAGCATACATCCGCTGGTTTCAAGATCTTCGCATGACC
>DAIDTL010000123.1 GCA_027457225.1 Ferrovaceae bacterium | reverse complement strand
GCACTCAAGCCTTCCAACTTCAGCGCCATGATGCGCCTGGATCATAATCGCGCCTTGTCGCAGATTGGCGCCAAACTGGGTAAACCCGTATCAAGTGTGAAAAAGATGATCATCTGGGGTAACCACTCTGCCACCCAGTATCCGGATCTATTCCATGCCGAAGTTGATGGCCAATCAGTGTCCCAACTGATCAATGACCAGGTTTGGGTGGAAAGCATATTCATTCCCACGGTACAAAAACGCGGCGCCGCCATCATAGAAGCGCGCGGACTCTCCTCGGCCGCTTCCGCCGCCAACGCCGCGATAAGCCACATTCGTGACTGGGTGCACGGCACGCCAGCAGGCGATTGGGTGACCATGGGGATTCCTTCCGATGGAAGCTATGGCATTCCAGAAGGTGTGCTGTTTGGCCATCCTGTTACCTGTTTGGGTGGAAAATACAGCATTGTGCAAGGGCTGAACATCAGCGAATTCAGCAAAGCACGAATCAAGGCCACCCATGACGAACTATTGGAAGAGCGGAGCGCAGTAACCCACTTGTTGGGATAAGGAGAGAGGAAGATGGAAATGAGGACAGGCTGGTGGGCCTGTCCTCATTTTTATTTATGTGTATCACGAGGTACCACCGGGATCATGTTTGCCACAACGGCTGCTCTTCCATCAGCGCGATCTGCTCGCGCAATTCCAGAATGCGATCTTGCCAGTAACGTTGGGTATTGAACCACGGGAAAGCCTGTTTGAACGCAGGGTCATCCCAGCGCTGTGCCAGCCATGCGGAATAATGTATCAGACGCAGGGTGCGCAACGCTTCAATGAGGTGCAACTCACGTTCATCAAAATCATAAAAATCTTCGTATCCGGACAGTACGTCGCCCAATTGCCGCACCATATCGGCACGCTCTCCAGATAACAGCATCCACAAATCCTGTACTGCAGGCCCCATGCGGCTATCGTCAAAATCCACAAAGTGCGGACCGTCGTCTGTCCATAGAACGTTTCCCGGGTGGCAATCACCATGCAGACGCAACGTCCGCACTTTCCCTGCGCGCTCAAAGCAGTACCGCACACCCTCCAGCGCCTGATTCACCACACTGGTATAGGCCGACAGCAAATCACCTGGAATGAAATCATGTGCAAGAAGGTAATCGCGTGGTACCACGCCAAATGTCCCGATATTGAGTTCAGGGCGGTGTTCAAAGGGCTTGAGTATTCCAATGGCATGGATGCGCCCGAGAAAACGCCCCATCCACTCAAGCGTTTGGCGGTCTTCGAGTTCAGGCGCTCGACCGCCATGTTTCGGAGAAACTGAAAAACGAAACCCTTCGAAGGTATGCAGTGTTTTGCCGTTAAGCGCCAGTGCTGGAACCACGGGGATTTCACGTTCTGCCAGCTCCTGCAGGAAAGCATGTTCTTCAAGGATGGCTGCATCCTTCCACCGCGCCGGGCGATAGAACTTCGCCACCAGCGGCGCGCCCTGCTCCATCCCCACCTGATAGACCCGGTTCTCATAGCTGTTGAGCGCCAGCAGGCGTCCATCGCTGCGAAAGCCTATGCTTTCCAGTGCGTTCAGTACACAATCAGGGGTCAGTGCAGCGTAGGTGGCTGGTGTCACCGGAAAATTT
This sequence comes from Ferrovaceae bacterium, assembly GCA_027457225.1. Classification (GTDB taxonomy): domain Bacteria; phylum Pseudomonadota; class Gammaproteobacteria; order Burkholderiales; family Ferrovaceae; genus JAJZRV01. Next base: position 2,590 of record DAIDTL010000123.1, on the reverse strand, counting down.
GACAACACTCAAGGAGAATTGTCAAACCTGAACCGTTGACGGCAAATGATCTCGGCCCTTTTACTCAAGCGGACAACGTTTGCCGTTCAACGAAGGCATCTAATCCCAGACGGTTGACGCCTCCTACCAGCGCCTTGATGGAAGCAGTCACAATATTGGCATCCATGCCAACACCGTAGCATTCGACGCCACTTCCGGCACAAGTCACCTCCATGAAAGCACAGGCCTGGGCATTGCCACCTTCCATGCTCTTCCCCATGGAGCGTTCTTCATAGCTACGGACTTGAAGGTTGATGCCGAGAGTTCCCAGCGCATGCACAGCTGCATCAATCGGGCCATTACCTTCACCGGTTAACAAATGAACCATCCCCTTTGCTTCCACGGTTAAGCGAATCCCCTGGACGCTCCCGTGTTCGAATAAATGGTGCTCCAAATAACGCACTGGCGTGACTGGTGCGAGATAGTCGTCGGAGAACAATTGCCAGATCTGTGCAGCACTCACCTCTCCGCCGTGGGCATCTGTATGGCGCTGCACCGCACTGGAAAATTCTACCTGCAAGCGACGTGGCAGCACCAGGCCGTATTCCATTTCCAGCAAGTAGGCAATGCCTCCTTTACCAGACTGGCTGTTGACCCTGATCACTGAATCATAACTGCGACCCACATCGGCCGGATCAATGGGAAGGTAGGGAACGCTCCAGAGTCCCTCAGGCTGCTGCACGGCAAAGCCTTTTTTGATCGCATCCTGGTGCGAGCCCGAGAAGGCCGTGAAAACCAGGTCGCCGACATAGGGATGGCGTGGATGAATGGGCAGCTGGTTACAGTACTCCACAGTCCGCGCAATCGCATTGATATCCGAAAAGTCCAGGCCTGGAGACACCCCTTGGGTGTAAAGATTGATCGCTAGTGTCACGACATCCACATTTCCGGTGCGCTCCCCATTGCCGAAAAGGCAGCCTTCAACCCGATCCGCACCGGCCATCACTGCAAGCTCTGCAGCCGCCACGGCTGTCCCGCGGTCGTTGTGGGGGTGAACACTGAGAACCACACTGTCGCGGCGAGCAAGGTGGCGATGCATCCACTCAATCTGGTCGGCGTATATGTTGGGGGTTGCCGCCTCCACTGTGGCTGGTAAATTGAGGATGACCTTGTTGTCCGGGGTTGCCTGCCAGGCTGCTGTCACGGCATTGCAGATTTCGAGCGCAAAATCGAGTTCTGTCGAAGAAAAGGTTTCAGGGCTGTATTCAAGGACCCATTCCGTTTCTGGGTGTTCCGAGGCGAGGTGTTTGACCAAGTGTACGGACGAAACTGCCATTTCCACAACCTCCATTCGGCTCATCCCAAAAACGACCTCGCGAAAGGGTTTTGAAGTGGCGTTGTAAACATGGACGATCGCCCGGCGCGCCCCTTTAAGCGAGTCCATGGTGCGCCGGATCAGATGTTCACGGGCCTGGGTCAAAACTTCGATGGTGACATCCTTGGGAATGTGGTCGCCTTCAATCAATTGGCGTACGAAATCGAAATCCGTCTGGGATGCCGAGGGAAATGCAACTTCGATTTCTTTAAAGCCGATGGCACATAGGGTGCGGAACATGCGCATTTTGCGATCAGCGTTCATCGGTTCAAAAAGAGCCTGGTTGCCGTCACGAAGGTCGGTGCTCATCCAGATCGGCGGCGCGGTGATGGTTTGGTTAGGCCATTGCCTGTCCATAAGCTTGATCGCCGGAAACGGGGTGTACTTGCTGGATGGATCTTTCAACATGGTCGCATGCTCCTGAATTTCGGGACCGGGTCGTCCCCTGACAAGAAAAATGATACGCAAAACAGGCTGGCAGGCGCTTGCGTATTGCTGTAAGAAACCAGATTATAGTGGCAGTTTATTTCTATATAATGTATATTTACACAATATTCTGCTACTTTTAAAAAATAACAGGCAATACCATGGAAATTGACCGTTTTGACAGACAGATTTTGCAGGTACTGCAACAAGAAGGGCGCATCACAAATCAGGAACTGGCCGATCGTATCGGCTTGTCCCCTTCCCCCTGCCTGCGCCGGGTACGCACCCTTGAAGAATCCGGCATCATTACAAGCTATCGCGCCATGGTGGATGCCAAAACGCTGGGACTGTCGTTGATGGCCTTGATTCAGATTTCGATGGACCAACACACCCCTGAGCGATTTAATCATTTTGAAACTGCCATCAAAGAGATCCCAGAGGTGTTGGAATGCCTGATGATTACCGGGCAGTCTGCGGACTACCAGCTCAAGGTAGTGGCAAAAGACATGGAGTCCTATCAGGAGCTTTTGTTGAATCGGATTACCCGGATAAAAGGAGTGGCTGGCGTGCTCTCGAGTTTTGTTCTGCGTCGTGTGGTAGACAAGAGCGCAATTCCCGTAGGCTGAAGTGGTAAAGTAATGCCTTTCACCGATCGTAGCCAAACGGAGGGGGACGTTACGGATGCTCCATTGGGTTGATTACGCAAAAATTTTCATGGCCCTGATGGTGATCGTCAACCCGGTCAGCGCTGTGCCCATATTTGTCAGTCTGACCTCTAAAAACAGCGAGGCTGAAAAGAAGCATATAGCG
>DAIDTL010000122.1 GCA_027457225.1 Ferrovaceae bacterium | reverse complement strand
TGCACGGATAATGCGTAATCCGGCTTCGGGAAACGGGTAAATAATCCATCTTTCAGCATAGCGGCTGATCCCTGCACGATTTCCTCCGCAGGTTGGCCGACCAGCATCAGAGTGCCATGCCATAGTGCACGATTATCAGCCATCAGCTTTGCAGTGCCATACCAGGCCGACATGTGAATGTCATGGCCGCAGGCGTGCATCACGGGGATCGTCTCTCCCGCGGCGTTATTGGTGACCACCGTGCTGGCGAAAGACAATCCTGTTTTTTCCTGCACCGGCAGCGCATCCATTTCGGTCCGTAACATGGCCGTAGGGCCGGGTCCGTTGCGTAAAATGGCGACAACGCCGGTGCCACCGACGCCAGTAGTCACTTCATAGCCCAATGCCTTCACACGTTCGGCCAGTTTGTTTGCCGTCAAATATTCATTGAAAGCGAGTTCCGGATTCTTGTGGAGGTCGAAATAAAACGATTCCACGTCAGGGTACATGGCACTGAGTTGTTCACTGATCGCAGCGGGCAAGCCTGCACTGTAGGCTTCGCAGCCGAATGCCGCAGTAGACAATAATAAAATTCTTAAAAGTACTGAATATCGATGCATTGAATATGCTCCCGTACCCATGCGTCAGTGCTTTAGTCCTGTTTCACCAGCATTTCAAACTGATCAATTGGTACCGGTTTGCCAAACAAATATCCTTGGTAATGGGTACAACCCATGTTCAGGAGCAATTGCAATTGCACCTCTGTTTCGATACCTTCGGCAATAACCTCCAGGTTCATGCTTTTCGCCATGGTAATAATTGTGCGCACAATGGCTCTATCGCCGCTGTCAGCAGCAAGATCGCGCACAAACGATTGGTCAATCTTGATCTGATGGAGCGGCAATCGTTTGAGGTATTGCAAGGATGAATAACCGGTACCGAAATCGTCCAACGTAAACCGAACACCGATTTCTTTCAGTGCGTTCATGGTTTCAATCGTATCTTCAACATTTTCCAGCAACGTACTTTCGGTCAGTTCCAGCTTGAGCAGCTTCGGGTTGATGGCATGCCTTTGCACGGTGGCCTGTACTTGTGACACAAAATCTACCTGGCGATCTTGCCTGGCGCTCACATTCACCGCCAAAATGAGGCCCCGGGTGTAGTCCTCTTGCTGCCATGTCTTGAGTTGAGCACAGGCTGTCTCCAATACCCACTGCCCGATGGGCAGGATCCGCCCGGTTTCTTCGGCCAGCGTAATGAATTGTGCGGGAAACACCAAGCCACGATCTGGATGGTTCCAGCGAATCAGCGCCTCGGCTCCTATGGGTTGCAGGAAGCTGTCCACCTGGATTTGGTAATACAGCTGGAATCGCTGCTTTTCCAGTGCCTTACGCAGTTCGTTTTCTATGGCAGCGCGCGCGGTAACGGCATCCTGCATCTGTGGGTCGAAGAAGCGCAGGGTGTTGCGACCGGCTTTCTTGGCCTGGTACATGGCAATGTCGGCCTGTTTCAATAATTCATCTGTCAGTTGCTGACGATCATTGAATAGTGTAATGCCGATACTGCAGGTACTGCGGCATTCATGTGAAGCAACCTGATAAGGTTGACTGAGAGTTGCGAGAATTTTCTCACCGATGGATTCTGTCTGATTGGCAGCTACCGGTTCATCTTCGCTCAGGTATTCCAGCATGATCACAAACTCGTCGCCACCGATACGCGCTACGGTATCCTCTTCGCGTACGGATGAAGTCAGGCGGATAGCCACCTGCTGTAATAACGAGTCACCCAGGGCATGACCAAGAGTATCGTTGATCGTCTTGAAGTTATCCAGGTCAATGAACAGGATTGCGCCCACCAAACCATTCCGCGCGCTGGATGCCAAGGCCTTCTGAAGCCGATCCGAGAGAAGCCGCCGATTGGGAAGGCCCGTCAGGGGATCGTAGAAAGCCAGGCTATTGATCTTGTCCTGCGCTTCCTTCCATTCGGTAATATCAAAGACAACGCCATTGAACTTCAATGGTCGGCCCTGGCCGTCGCGCACTAACCTGCCACGACTGGCGATATGGTGGACGCCTCCATCGGGCCATACTGCACGGTATTCTGTATCGTATGGAACATTCTGTTCGATAGCCTGGGCCAGTTTTCTCCGCACTGCTTCCCGGTCATCGGGATGCATGACTCGGAATAATTCTTCCTCGGTACCGGAAAAGATTGCGGGATCAATTCCCAAAAGGTGGCATGTCTGGCCATCAAAATATCGTTTGTTTGTAACGAGATCAAAACTCCATACGCCCATGCTGGCTGACCGTAGCGCAAGATCCAGACGCGCCTGGCTTTCTTGCAGCGCTTCCCCGGCATGCATGCGCTCGGTGATGTCACGGGCAATTCCGATGATTCGGTAAATGCGTCCTGACAGGTCTCGAACCGGGATCAATGTCGTGTAGAAAGAACGTAACCCGGATAACAGATCGAGTTTCTCTTCGTAGCTGATCATAGTCCCTGCTTCCACGCAACGACGATAATTTGCGATCACCAGGCGCGCAGACCCTTCGGGGAGGGTTTCTTCGACGAATTTACCTGACACTTCGGAAGTTGAGTAGCCTATCGATCGCTCTTCTGCCGGATTAAGTTCGGCTAACCTAAAGCGCATATCCTCAGTGACATCCAGCAGGAACAAGCAATCCGAAGTGTTCTCAAATACCTCTCGATAGCGTTGTTCGCTATTGCGCAGATCACGATGCATAGCCTCAAGTTCGGCGGTCCTGTCCCGTACTCGTTGTCCCAGCAGGTCATTGTAATCATTCAACTTCTTGTGCAGCAGGCGCACTTCCAGCATGTTGTGAACGCGCACCAGCACCTCGGCCAGATCAATCGGCGTGCTCAGGAAATCTTTTGCGCCAGCCTGGAGTGCGCGCAGTTTGTGTTTTAGGTAAGCGGTAATGACGATCACCGGAATATTACCGTCCGGCTCCATTTCCTTGAGCCCCTCCATCACCTCGAATCCATCCATGCCAGGCATCAGGAGATCGAGCAGGATAAGGTCATAGCGGTGTTTGCGGTGGAGTTCGCAGACTTCAAACGGGTTTGTCGTTGATGTAACGGAAGTATGGCCGGCAGAAACCAGGGTTCTTGTAAGCAGCCCAACGTGTGCTTTCAGGTCGTCAACGATCAGAATGCGGGCGTTGAGAATGGCGGTTGAATTGACCATAAGGTGGCGCTTGCTCCTCAAATAGCCTGGTTTTCCCCCGTATTTCGCTCATTCAAGCGCCACATTCAACGCCTTATATCGGGAGATTTTGATAACGAAATATTCAGAGCTATGCAGTATACATTGATAGCCGCCAGCGACAGGGTGCTCTCTCAAGGATGTTACGCAGTTATTTGATGCCCAAAACGGTCGTCAAATATTTGATGACCTTCTGACCTTCTTCAGAATCGGGATCTCCAACGAACAGCTTATATTGTCGACGCGCCAGGGCCTCGTCGAATTGGGTCGAAAGGACAATGTTGGCAGAATGGCATTCCGTGCATGTCTTCTTGACCAAGGCAGCGTTTTCGCCGGTAGGAAACGGCGCAAAGTCGTCGGCACCGCCAGCCAGCACGGGAAGCACTGCTAAAACCGTCCAGCCGAGGACACGGAAGAGCTTAGTGGGATTCATGATCAAGGTTCCTTTCAAGGACGATTATTCCATCGGTGCCCCAAATTCTTCCCACAGATAGTGTACCCAGTCAGACTGCAGTCTGAGCCAGACCTCGTGGGCGACGAAGATCAGCTTACGGGTGGCATAACCGTAGTCACCATCCAGGCTTTCGATGACGAGCGACAGGCGCTTCTTGTGGCTGCTGACCCGAACCGTGGCTCGAGCGGGAGCAATGCCGCGATGCTCCGGCAGGAGGGGATCGCCAAACTGTTGCACTAGGTCGCGCAGATCCTTATAGATATCTGAACGCGCAGGCATGGCGGGAAGGAAATTGCGCAAGGTTAGGGTTGGTGGTGCCAATACACAGCAGATCGGTCGGTTACCATGCCAGGTGAACGTGAACTGTGTCGTCTTACCAATTTCCTTACTACCGTCGATGCTGCGGAAAACACCGCGATCGGCATAGTCAGTCAAGACATTCCGGACCGCGACGAGAGCGGACATGGTCGGGTCGCTCTTCCAGTCAGTGATAATAGGACATGCAACCTGGTTCGACCTTGCCCAAGAATCCGGGAGAGGTCTTCGAACGCAGCCAGAACTCCTTCCTGCCCTGGCAGT
>DAIDTL010000121.1 GCA_027457225.1 Ferrovaceae bacterium | reverse complement strand
GGGCGGGGTAGGGGATTCCAAGTCCATGATGGAAAGCGAATTTCGCAACAGCGATATCAAATGGATCACCAACGCCAAAGTCACCAAAATTGAACCCGGCAAGATGTTTGTCACCGAGCTTGACGATGCGGGCGCCGTCAAGAAGGAACATGAGTTACCCTTCAAGTTCAGCATGATGCTGCCGGCATTCAAAGGCGTCGATCCGGTTGCTGCGGTGGAAGGGCTGTGCAATCCCCGCGGATTTGTGATGGTGGACGAATACCAGCGCAGCAAGAAGTTCCGCAACATTTTTTCGGCTGGCGTCTGCGTGGCCATTCCTCCTGTGGAGGTTTCGCCAGTACCCACCGGGGTCCCCAAGACCGGCTACATGATCGAATCCATGGTGAGCGCCATCGTGCACAACATCTGGGCCGATATCAATGGCCATCCGGCCGATAGCAAAGCTACCTGGAACGCCTTTTGTTTGGCCGATATGGGGAACACCGGCGCAGCCTTCGTGGCGCTGCCGCAAATTCCGCCGCGCAACGTTAACTGGTTCAAGAAAGCACGCTGGGTGCACTGGGCCAAGGTCGCATTCGAAAAGTATTTCATTTACAAGATGAAGCAGGGTAATTCTGAACCCATCTACGAAAAGCATGTCCTGAAGTGGATGGGTATCGAACGCCTGCAAGATAAACACTAGGAGAGCATAGGGTCATGGGTATTTTCTCGCATTTCATGGCAGCGGTTAGCGGTAAAGAAGCCGTCGAACTTCCAACCGACGCCCAGTTGATTGACGTGCGGTCCCATGCCGAATTCGTGACGGGCCACGTTGACGGGGCATTCAACCTGCCGCTTGACCGCTTCAATCATGAAATCCAGCGCGTGGTCCCCGACAAGGCTACGCCGGTTATACTGTATTGTCGTTCTGGAGCCCGCTCTGGCCATGCGTTGTCCGTCATGCGCCAGATGGGTTACCAGCAGGTTTTCAACGGGGGAAGTGTAGGGGCTTCGGCCCTGCGACTCAACAGGGACATTCGACGCGGATCCTGACCTGGCTGCGCGGTTACAAAACGGGCCGTTGAGCAGTTATTAACAACTCTGGAGAACAATCATGGAAAAAAATGTGGGCGGTATCGATCGGGTGCTGCGTGTCGTAATAGGAGTGGCGTTGATAGGCGCCGCTGCAACTGGCGAGATTGGCGCCTGGGGATGGATCGGTGTGTTGCCCTTGCTGACCGGGTTATTTAGCTTTTGCGGGGCCTATAAATTATTGGGATTGTCTACCTGTCCTCGCAAAAACGCCTAGAGCTTACACATAGCGGGCGATAAATGCCTGCTCCAGGCCGGCTGGCAGCGGCATGCGTACTTCGTGACCGCTGCCGGGGGCGATCTTTACTGCGGTACCTTCGCGGTTTTGCAGTATTTCCAGCAGCACTTCGCGGTTCCCGCTTGGGTGGATGATCTCCAACCGGTCTCCAATGCCAAACCGGTTCTTGACGGCAATCCGGGCCATGCCATCCGCTTCATAACCCAGCACATCCCCCACATACAAGCTGCGGTCCGATTCAGAATGACCGCGCAGGTAATTCTGGTAATCCTGATCGGGGTGACGTTCATAAAACCCGCTGGTATAACCCCGATTGGCCAATCCTTCCAGGGCGCTCAAGAGGCGCGGGTCGAGAGGTTTGCCGGCAACGGCATAATCGATGGCCTGGCGATAGGATTGGCAAGTGCGCGCCACATAATAGGATGATTTGGTGCGCCCCTCGATTTTCAGGCAATTGATCCCGATGGCCACCAATTGCTTCACATGCTCTACCGCCCGAAGATCCTTTGAATTGAGGATGTAGGTACCATGCTCATCTTCTTCAATCGGCATAAACTGCCCGGGACGCTGGGCTTCCTCGAGGAGATAGATGTCTCCCGTCGCATTTCCCCCCGCTGGCTTGACTGTGTAATCCCAGCGACAAGAGTTCGTGCAGGAGCCTTGATTGGGATCGCGGTGGTTGAAATAGCCTGACAACAAACATCGCCCGGAGTAGGCGATGCACAGAGCGCCATGGACGAATACTTCCAGTTCCATGTCGGGGCATTCCTGACGAATCTCGGCGACTTCGTCCAGTGACAATTCACGCGACAGAATGACGCGCGAAATGCCAACCTGCTTCCAGAAACGGATCGCGGCATAGTTGACCGTGTTGGCCTGGACTGAAAGATGGATCGGCATGTCGGGCCACTTTTCCCGAACCATCAGGATCAGGCCAGGGTCTGCCATGATCAGCGCATCTGGCTGAAGGGCAAGGACTGGTGCCATGTCGGACAAGTAGGTCTTGATTTTGGCGTTATGGGGAAGGATGTTGCTGACCAGGTAGAACCGTTTGCCCAGCGCATGCGCCCTTGCGATGCCGGCAGCAAGGTTGTCCAGTTTGCCAAAATCGTTGTTGCGCACGCGCAAGCTGTAACGGGGCTGCCCCGCATAAATGGCGTCGGCGCCAAAACGGAAGGCAGTCTCGAGCATTTCAAGTGACCCCACGGGTGCGAGTAATTCGGTCAGACAGGGGTTAGTGGACATGGGGCAGGTAAGCCATGAGTTGCTGCGGTTGATCGATCAGTCCCAGGGCATGCCATTCTTCGGGCGGACGCCCCGAGCCCAGATACCCGTAACGAGCCACCACCCCTCCCATGCCCGCAGCCTGGGCCGCCTGCATGTCGCGTTCATCGTCACCCACGTAGATCATACGCTCGGGACTCAGTTCCATTTCGCGGGCAGCGCCCAGCAGAGGGTCGGGATAAGGTTTGGGTTTGGCGTAAGTGTCTCCGCTGACAACGCAGGCTGCACGTTTGGTGAGTCCCAGATGAGCGACCAAGGGGTCTGTGAAACGCGCCAGTTTATTGGTAACGATTCCCCAGGGTAGACCTCGTGCATCGAGATGGGTGAGCAACTGGGAGATTCCTGCAAACAGGACGGTGCGTCGACACAAGTTGTCCCGATACAGTACCAGGAATTCGTCCCGCAGCTCTTCAAAATAGGGGTCGCCAGGTTGCACGCCGAAACCAATTTCGAGCAACCCGCGTGCGCCATGGGAAGCCTGGGGGCGCAGACGCTCGATGGTGATCGGATCCCGGTCATAGCGGGATAACAAAATGTTCAAAGCATAAGCCAGGTCAGGAGCGGTATCCGCGAGGGTACCGTCGAGGTCAAACAAGATGCCCTGAATCACAACGACTGGCAGCGCACCAGGTAGTTGACGCTGGTGTCCTGTCCAAGAAAATAGGTTTTGCTGAAAGGGTTATAGCTCATGCCCTTGAAGGCCTCGACCTGGAGACCGGCATGCCGTGCCAGTCGGGCCAGTTCAGAAGGCTTGATGAAACGGCCATAGTCATGGGTGCCGCGCGGGAGTAATTTCAGTACATATTCCGCACCAATGATGGCCATCACATAGGACTTGAGGTTGCGATTGAGGGTGGAAAAAAAAGCTTGACCGCCCGGCTTGAGAAGAGTCGCACAAGCCTGGATGGTACTGGCGGGATCTGGCACATGTTCCAGCATTTCCATGCAAGTTATCACGTCAAAACTGGCGGGTTGCTGGGCTGCCAGCGCCTCGGCACTGACGACCCGGTAATCCACCTGGACGCCGGTTTCCAGCAAATGTAACCGGGCCACCCCCAAGGGCTTTTCCGCCAGATCGATGCCTGTGACGACAGCCCCTTTGCTGGCCATGGATTCCGCCAGAATGCCACCACCACAACCTACGTCCAGCACTTTCTTGCCACTCAGCTCCACCGATTCATCAATCCACTCCAGACGGAGTGGATTGATGTCATGGAGTGGTTTGAAATCGCTGTTGGGGTCCCACCACTGATGAGCCAGCGCGCTGAACTTGGCCAGTTCAGCAGGATCCTGATTACTCCTTGCCAAACCAGATGTCCGCACGACGGTTCTTGGCGCGACCTTCCTTGGTTTTGTTGCTGGCCACTGGATCACGCAGGCCATGACCCTCGGTGTGAATCTTGCCAGCTGGGACGCCTTTGCTTACCAGATACGCCTTGACAGCGTTGGCACGGCGTTCCGACAGTCCCTGGTTATACTCGGCTGTACCGATGGAGTCGGTGTTACCCACCACCTTGATGCTGTTGACCCCAATGCCGCCACCTTCAAATTTGGTGCGCTTGAGCTCGTTGTCGATGGCTGTCTTGCCTTCAGGTTTCAGCACGGATTTGTCAAAGTCAAACAAGGCATCAGCAGAGAGGGTGATATCGGGAGCGGCAGCAGGAGCCGGTT
>DAIDTL010000120.1 GCA_027457225.1 Ferrovaceae bacterium | reverse complement strand
GGGATATCCTGCAGGGCATGAATGCCTTGTTGCGCGCCCATCCGGAAAAAGCCGCAGGCGACATCACGGAGTCCGACCTGACGCCATTTCTGGCAATGGGGGAGGCCCCCGAACCTGACCTGTTTGTTCGGACGGGAGGGGAGCAGCGCATCAGCAACTTCCTGTTATGGCAGCTGGCGTACACCGAGCTCTACTTCACTGAAACCTTGTGGCCGGATTTTGATGCGGAAAGCCTGAACGCGGCCATCCGTTCCTATCAGCAGCGCGAGCGCCGTTTCGGACGGACCAGCGAACAATGTTGCGCGCCAGGATCCTGACGGCAGCAGTCCTGCTGGCGTTGCTGGGGGTCCTTCTGTTCAAGGCATCGCCAGTGGTTTGGCAAGGCGCCATCCTGGTGGTCGCTTTGGGGGCCAGTTGGGAATGGGCCGGACTGGCCCGATTTCCTGATGTGTCCAGGGGGGTTTATGTGCTCGCCACAGCCGGACTGGCCGGACTGTTGTCCTGGGCCGCGGTTCCGGATTCCACTGCAATGCTGAAGGTGCTCTACGCTGTTTCGATGCTGTTCTGGGTGGGGGGGGTGCCGTTCTGGCTGATCCGTCAATGGCGGGTGGAAAGCCCGGCAATGCTGGCGCTGACGGGGTGGGTGGTGATCCTGCCCGCGGGATTTGCCCTGATCGATCTGCGCATGGCCGGCCCCTGGGTGCTGTTGATGTTCATGACGGTGGTCTGGTTGTCGGACACGGCAGCCTATTTTGTTGGGCGCGTTGTCGGACAGCACAAATTGGCACCGGTCATCAGCCCCGGAAAAACCTGGGAAGGTGTTGCAGGCGCCTTTGCCGTCGTATTGATCTACGCCGTCACACTGTGGCAGTGGGATGCACAGGGGAAGGATGCGATAGGACAGGTGATCCACGCGACCGGAAGCGGATGGATTCCGTTACTGTTGGCCATGACGGTGTTGGGTATCGAAGGAGATCTGTTTGAGTCCTGGATCAAGCGTTGTGCCGGGGTCAAGGATAGCGGCGCAACGTTGCCAGGCCACGGCGGCATTCTTGATCGCATTGATGCCCTCACTGCGACCTTGCCCCTGGTGGCGCTGATGTTACTGGAGCAGGGCTGATGGCCCGGCAATTTTTAACCTTGCTGGGTGCCACCGGCACCATCGGGTGCAATACCCTGGAAGTGGTGGCGTTGCATCCTGATCGCTATCACCTTTTTGCGTTGACGGCGCATCGCAATATAGAAAAGCTGGCGCAACAGTGCCAACGCTTTGCCCCGCGTTTTGCTGTGGTGGAACATGCAGCCGATGCAGAACGTTTGCACCGGTTGCTGACCGCCGGCGGCGCCCCACCGGAAACTGAAATCCTGCACGGACCCGAAGCCTTGTCCAGGGTGGCCTCCGCTCCCGAAGTCAGTATTGTCATGGCGGCCATCGTTGGTGCTGCCGGCCTGGCGCCCACTCTGGCGGCCGCTCAGGCAGGCAAGCGCATCCTGCTGGCCAACAAGGAAGCCCTGGTGATGTCCGGGGCCCTTCTGATGGATGCGGTGCGGACAAGCGGGGCGATTCTGCTGCCCGTGGATAGCGAACATAATGCCGTGTTCCAGTCGCTGCCTCATCATCATGCCCAGGGGCTCAAGGCCGTCGGCGTCAGCCGCATCACGTTGACGGCTTCCGGTGGGCCGTTCCTGCACCGTGCCCTGTCCGATCTGATGCGGGTCACTCCCGACGAGGCCTGCAAGCATCCAAACTGGGTCATGGGGCGCAAGATTTCCGTAGACTCTGCCACCATGATGAACAAAGGACTGGAACTGATCGAAGCGTGCTGGTTGTTCGGTGCCCGACCCGATCAGGTGGACATCGTGATCCATCCGGAAAGCATTGTTCATTCCATGGTGGCTTATGTGGACGGCTCGGTCATTGCACAGTTGGGGTGTCCCGACATGCGTACGCCGATTGCGCATGCCCTGGCCTTTCCTGAACGCATTTCGTCAGGTGTCGCGGCGCTTGATTTGGCGACCATCGGTGCGTTGCATTTTCAGGCCCTTGACCCCCAGCGTTTCCCTGCAGTGTCCCTGGCCTATCGGGCCATCCGGACGGGTGGAACGGCGCCGGCGATCCTGAATGCCGCCAATGAGGTGGCTGTCGCTGCCTTTCTGGAGCGACAGATGCGTTTTGACCAGATCCCGGGGCTCATTGCAAAGGTGCTGGATACGCTTTCGCCCGAGTCGGGGGATACGCTGGCCACGGTGCTGGATGCCGATGCCCGGAGTCGCGCCATCGCTGCTGCGCTGATTCAACAGCAGGCGTTTTCTTGAGCCTGTTAGGAAACGGATTGCTAACGGCCCTTGCTTTTCTGGGGGCTCTGCTGATGCTGATCGTGGTTCATGAATGGGGCCACTATTGGGTGGCACGCCGCGTGGGCGTCAAGGTGTTGCGATTTTCCATTGGGTTTGGCAAACCGTTGTGGCAGTCCCGGCGCGGGCCAGATCAGACGGAGTGGGTGATCGGGGCGTTTCCGCTGGGAGGGAATGTGCGGATGCTGGATGAGCGGGAGGGCATTGTCCCGCCCGAAGAGGTGGCGCGTGCTTTCAACCGGCAATCCCTGGCGCGTCGTTTTGCCATCGTGGTGGCCGGTCCGTTGGCCAATTTCATTCTGGCTTTCCTGATTTACTGTGGTCTTTATTTGTACGGCATTCCAGGGCTCGTTCCTTACGTGGACGCGCCACCCCCCGGAACCCTGGCAGCCAGCGCCGGGTTTCAGGCAGGCGAGAGGATTGTCCAGGTGGCACATCAGCCCGTCGAAACCTGGAATGAGGTACAGCTTATCCTGATTGACCAGGCGCTGGAAAAAGCGCATCTCGAGGTCAAGACCCAGGACGAGGCGGGGCACGTCGCGCTGCATGAACTGGATCTGTCCCAGTTGGAGGCTTCGCAACGGGACGCCGATCTGCTTAATCAAATCGGACTCAAGCCCTGGGATTTCCCGATTCCGCCCGAAGTCGGACAGGTTCTGCCTGAAGGGCCCGCCGCGCGTGCCGGTTTGCAAACGGGAGATCGCATCCGGGCTGTTGATGGGCAACCCCTGGCCTCCTGGCAGGCACTGGTGAAAATCGTCCGGGCCAGCGCAGGCCATGTATTGACCCTGACCCTCGACCATCAGGGTCAGACCCGCGTCGTTACCCTCACGCCCCGGGCCGAGCACGGTGAAGGAGGCGAAGTGGTGGGCAAGATAGGCGTTTCCCCCCGGCTCTCGCCTGAACTCAGCGCGCACTACTGGACCACGGTCCATGAAGGTCCCGTCGGGGCACTACAACATGCAGGAAGCAAGACTTGGGAAGTGACCCGATTGACCTTCAAGACCTTTGCCGCGATGCTGATGGGTGAGGCCTCCTGGAAAAATGTGGGGGGCCCCATTCAGATTGCTGATTATGCCGGGCAGACCGCGCGCATGGGGGCTGTTCCCTACCTCACCTTCATTGCGTTAATCAGCATTAGCCTGGGAGCGCTTAATCTGCTGCCAGTCCCCTTATTGGATGGAGGGCATTTGATGTATTATGTTGTCGAACTGATCAAGGGAAGTCCCGTTTCCGATCGTGTGCTGGCTTTGACGCAACGGGTGGGTCTCATGCTTCTGGTTGCCCTGATGGGATTTGCACTTTATAACGATATTCAACGTCTGCTAACCAACTGATCGGGTCCATGACAATTCGCACGTTTCTTGCCATGTGCTGTGTGTTGCTGAGCACCGCAGCCTGGGCCCTATCCCCCTTCACCATCCGGGACATCCGGGTTGAAGGGGCGCAGCGCATCGAGGCGGGAACGATCTTTAGTTACCTGCCGCTCAAGGTGGGTGATACCGTCACCAGTGAAAAAGCCGGCACGGCAGTCAAATCGTTGTATTACACGGGATTTTTCTCCGACGTCCGGCTCGAATCCGATGGAGATGTCCTGGTGGTTGTCGTGCAGGAACGGCCCTCGATTGCGCGCATTGATATCAATGGCGCCAAGGCCTTTAACAAGGACCAGTTGAAGGATGCTCTCAAGTCCATCGGGATTGCGGAATCCCGCATCTACGATAAATCCCTGCTCGACAAGGCCGAAAAGGAATTGAAGCGCCAGTATCTGGGCAAGGGAAAATATTCGGCTCAGGTCACCACCACCGTGACCCCGATGCCACGCAACCGGGTGGCGCTGACCTTTAACATCGTTGAAGGGGAAGTGGCGCACATCCGTGAAATCAACATCGTCGGTGCCAAGGCTTTTCCGGAAAAGGAGCTTGCGGACCAGCTCC
>DAIDTL010000119.1 GCA_027457225.1 Ferrovaceae bacterium | reverse complement strand
TGCTTGAATTGCGTTCCGAAGTGCTGGGGGGCAGTCCACTGGCGATGGCCATGGCAGCTCATCCCAAGGACTTTCCGGATCTTTACCAGGCGCTCGTTGCCGCAGGAGAACAAAGCGGACGGTTGGGCTGGGTGCTGGAACGTCTGGCTGACTATGCCGAAGCGCGGGATGCCCTGCGCCAAAAAGTGTGGATGGCCATGGCTTATCCGGCCATCGTCACCGTGGTCGCGTTGGGCATCGTTATTTTTTTGATGACGACTGTTGTGCCTCAAGTGGTTTCGGTTTTCATCAGCAACCATCAAACCTTGCCGCTTCTGACCCGAATGATGATTACCCTCTCGGACCTGATCAGGAACTGGGGCTGGGTTTTGTTGTTGGGACTGCTGGCAGCGGGGATATTGGTGCGCCGAACGCTGGCCCAGCCCAAGGTGCGTTTGAATTGGGATGAGCACCTGCTGCGCTGGCCGGTCATCGGAAAATCAATACGCGGTTACAATACGGAACGCTTTGCCAGCACCTTGTCCATTCTGGTAGGCGGCGGGGAGCCCATTTTGCCGGCGTTGCAGGGAGCGGCGGATGCTCTGGCCAACACGGCATTGCGGCGCGATGTGGCAGATGCCATCACCCGGGTGCGTGAAGGGGCCAGTTTGGCCCGAGCGCTTGGGGTGCATCGCCGTTTCCCGCCTATCCTGTTGCAGTTGATTCACTCCGGCGAGAGTACGGGACGCTTGCCAGAAATGCTGGATCGTGCCGCACGCGGCGAGGCCAGCGCGTTGGAACGGCGCATCCTGTTGCTGACCACGCTGCTTGAACCGGCCTTGATCCTGGTCATGGGTCTGATCGTGGCATTGATCGTGGTGGCCGTATTGCTGCCGATCATCGAAATCAACCAGATGGTGCGCTAGCGTTGTCAAGTTTACGAAGGGGCCAGGGTTCAGGCAGAATGCAACGCTTGTCTTGGAATTACAGTCAAGGAAAGTCATGTTGAAGCGTCAATGGAGTGGAATGCTGGCTGCCGCATGTGCGGCCCTGATCATCTCGGGTTGTGGTGGCGGCGGTGGAGGCGGTAGCGGCGGCAGCGGTGCGGCACCTCCCCCAGTTCTGGCAAGTGCTG
The DNA here is from genome assembly GCA_027457225.1 of Ferrovaceae bacterium. Lineage (GTDB taxonomy): Bacteria > Pseudomonadota > Gammaproteobacteria > Burkholderiales > Ferrovaceae > JAJZRV01. The sequence goes on along the minus strand of DAIDTL010000119.1, from coordinate 3,189 downwards.
TGCCCGGCGACGGTCAGGTCACTTTGACCTGGAACACTTCTCCCGGACTGTATTACTGGGTCTGGTGGATCCAGTCCACGCTCGGGGTCACCATTGGTCCCTCCGGCAATGCCGTTGGGTCCGAAGTCAATACCATGCCACCTTTCGTCATGAGCAGTCTCCTCAACGGGCTGCCCTATAGCTTTGCCATCAATTCCCACGCAGGGGACCCCAATGGTCCTGGAGGCGGGCAATCCAACAGCCTGCCCGCAACGCCTCGTTATGCGGGAAACAACTGGGTTCCCTGCACGGCTTCTGGGGGCACCTGTCCCCCTGGCGCCCCCACGCTTTATGGCGTGTCCTTTGGAGACAATGCAGGTCTGCTGGGGCAGGACAATGGCAGCTTGCGATTTTATCTGGCAGTGGGCTCGGGGGGCAGTATGTTTACCAGCGTCGATTCTAGAACCTGGACGCCCTTGCCGCCGCAGCCGGTCTGCACACCGCCTGCAGGAGGCGCTTTGCGCGCCACGGATTACGGTTGGGGTGTTTATGTGGTGGTGGGAGACAACGGCACCCTATGTTTTAGCGGCCTCTCACCCCTCAACCCTACCGGGATCGGCCTGGCTTATGCGGCGCCGCCCACTTACACTGCCGCCAACGCCAATTGGTATGCACCCACGACCCTGCCACCCAACCTCGGTACACCCAATTACTATGCGGTCACCACCAATCAGAACGGCTGGGCTGCGCTGGCCGGCGCCCACGTGGTTGTGGGTTCCAAGGGAACCATTCTTTGGAGCGGCGATGGTGAAAACTGGGCGGCCCCTATCGGCAGCAGCATTCCCGCCAATGACCTTTATGGGGTGGCCTTCAATTTCTGCGGCCTGGCGTTCTGGTCCTGGGTCTCGGTGGGCGCCAACGGCAATATCATTGCCACCCCGGATCTAAACGGTGCCACCAGCTGGACCAATGCGTGCATCAAGACAACGACCACCCAGAATCTCCGGGGCGTGGCCTGTACCCCCAACTCCATGCCGGTACTCATCCCTGGTTACCCGCCGCTGTTTTTTCTTCCGCTTTGGGTGGCAGCGGGTGACGGAGGCGTACTGCTCAATAGCATTGATGGGATGAACTGGACTACGCCAACCAATTTCACCATCGACAACGTGCACGTGACGGCTTTTCCGGTGGGGATCAGAGCGCTCAATTTTGGCACTCAATTTGTAGCCATCGGCGATTCCGGAGCCATTTTCACCAGTTTTGATGGTGCCACCTGGAACAGCCAGGTTTCCAATGCAGGCAACAATACGCTTAACGCGATAACCCAACCCCAAGGCACAACAATTCCCAATGGTTTTATGGGAGCCGTTCCCTACGGATATACCGTCGTTGGGTCTGGAGGCATTACGACCCTCGGGCGCTAACCCGTTTCAGCAGGGCCTGGGTGACATCCTGCGTGGTGGCCTTTCCGCCCAGGTCCCTGGTGCGGATGCCGTCGGTATTCAGGACGTCGTGAATGGCTTGACGAACAATTTTGCCGAGTTCGGGCCGACCAATGTGGTCCAGCATCATGGCGGCGGCGGAGAGCAAGGCCAAGGGGTTGGCAATGCCCTTGCCGGCAATATCCGGAGCCGAGCCATGTACGGCTTCAAAAATTGCGGCATGCTCACCGATATTGGCACCCGGGACCAGTCCCAGGCCGCCCACCAGACCGGCAATTTCATCCGAGAGAATATCCCCGAACAGGTTGGTGGTCAGGATGACATCAAACTGGGTCGGATCCAGCACCAGTTGCATGGCACAGGCGTCCACGATGCGTTCGTCGATCGTCAACCGGTCCGCATACTCCTTGCCCATGTCCAGCGCGGTCTCCAGAAAAATGCCGGTAAGCGCTTTCAGGATGTTGGCCTTATGCACGATGGTGACTTTTTTGCGCCCATTTTTTACAGCGTATTCGAAAGCGTATCGGGCAATCCGGCGACTACCGGCACGCGTATTGATGCCGGAGGAAATGGCTGCCCCATGGGGGTCGTTGTCGATCGGGATATAGTGGTCAAATCCTACATATAACCCTTCCAGGTTTTCGCGAACCAACACGATATTGACATCGTCGTAGCGTCCCCCAGGAATCAGTGTCTGGGCAGGGCGAACGTTGGCATAGAGTTTGAATTCTTCACGCAGGCGCACATTGATGGATCGAAACCCACCCCCCACAGGGGTGGTCAGCGGTCCTTTCAGTGCCAGCCTGGAACGCCGAATGCTGTCCAGTGTGGCTTCTGGAAGCGGATCCAGCGACTCGGCAACGGCGGCCATCCCGGCTTTCTGGACATCCCAGACGAGGGGGGCGCCTACGGCGTCGAGAACGGCAACGACGGATTTGATGATTTCGGGGCCGATACCGTCACCGGGAATCAGCGTTGCCGGGATGGCCTCCTGATGGGAACCGACCATGAAAATAACCCTCTGGTTTCGTCAAAAATGGAGCGGGACGGCGTACCGTCCTCAATGCACCCGACAGGATACGCGCTTGTGGTCCGGGTTGCCAAAAAAATGCTTGCACTGCGCCAGAATTCGCGTATAGTGGCCGACTATTGCGGTGCAACATGCACCGCTTGAGTTGTCCCTGACCTTCTTGATTCGATTCGTCGAATATCCTGCTCGCCGGTTAGTGACATGCGCCGGCGGCTTTATCCCGCTGAATTTATCATTTGCCAGACTACGGCCCCCCCAAGGCCGGCGCTGTGCCGTGAGCGCACCTTTGTACATCGATTTTTACTGGAAAACACAACAGAACATGACAAACGAACTTCGCTTTGATCAACTCCAATTGGATCCGCGCCTCCTGACCGCTGTCACCGAGTCGGGTTACAGCATTCCCCCACCGGTTCAGGCGCAGGCTATTCCTGCCCTGCTGTCAGGCGCGGACCTGATGGTTTCTTCGCGCACGGGCTCCGGCAAAACTGCCGCGTTCATGCTGCCCGCACTCCATCGCATTGCAACACAATCCGCCACGGGCCGCGGTCCGCGCATGCTGGTGTTGTCGCCGACGCGCGAACTTGCCAACCAGATTACCGAGGCTGCCAAAAAATATGGCCGCCATCTCAAACAGATCCGGACGGTATCGATTTTGGGCGGAATGCCCTATCCCCTGCAGAACCGGATGTTGTCCAAACCTTACGAAATTCTGGTGGCAACTCCCGGGCGCCTGAT
>DAIDTL010000118.1 GCA_027457225.1 Ferrovaceae bacterium | reverse complement strand
GGTTAAGGTGCAGGCAGAAAGCCAGTTGCAAGGCTATCATGGCAATCCCAATTTCATGGCGGGTGAAACGTTCGATGTGGCGCCGGCAAACATCCAGAAACGCACCCAATGGATCACGCCGTCCGAGGGAATGAAATGGGCACTGCTCCCCAAAAAGACGCGTGGGGGGACGGTCCATGCACAGATCAATCTGCACTTTGGCACGGCAGATGCGTTGAATGGCAAAGGGCGTATTGGTGGGCTTGTTGGGGCTCTGCTGGACAAAGGGACGGCTGACCTCTCGCGTGAAGCCATCCAGGACCGTTTTACTGCACTCAAGGCGCAGGTCTCTTTTGGCGGGAGCGCCACAGGCGCCAATGTTACGATTCAGACGGTTCGCGAAAATCTACCGGCCACCCTGACCCTGGTGGCCAAAATTCTCAGGAGCCCGCAATTCCCGGAAAACGAATTTAAGCAAGCACGCGAAGCCGAACTGGCCGACATCGAAGAAGGGCGCAGCGATCCCCAAACCCGGGCCTCCAACGCCCTGAGCCGCTACTTTAACCGCCATCCTCGAGGGGATATCCGCTACACCAGCACATTCGACGAATCCGCGGAGGACGTCAACGCGGTGACCCTGGAACAGGTAAGAACGTTCCACAAGACGTTCTACGGCGCAGATCATGCGGAAGTCGCCATTGTCGGGGATTTCGACGTGGCTGCCGCTACCAAGGCTTTGCAGGAGGGACTGAGTGGATGGAATAGCGCACAGCCTTACGCCATTGTGCTGGACGATTTCAAGGCCTTTCCCGGCAACCGTATCCAGCTTGAAACTCCGGACAAGGCCAATGCGGTATTCCTCATGCGCCAACCTATTCCGTTGATGGACAGTGATCCTGATGCGCCAGCGTTGACTTTGGGTAACTACATCCTGGGCGAAGGGTTTCTCAATTCACGCCTCGCCATGCGCATCCGGCAGCAGGAGGGACTCAGTTATGGCGTGGGTTCTTACTTGAAGCTCAATGACAAAGTGCCCAACAGCCTTATTGGAGCCTATGCCATTTATGCCCCACAAAACCGGGAGAAGCTGGAAAAGGCGGTTTCCGAAGTGATGAAGCAGGCGATCCAGTATGGGTTCACTACAGAAGAAATCAAAGCGGGGCAATCTGCGCTGATGCAGTCGCGACAACTGGGAAGGGCACAAGATGGTTCCTTGGCAGCCTTGTTGAGCAAGCTGCTTTTTGATCATCGCACCATGGATTTTGTGGCAGACCTCGACAACAAGCTGATGGCGCTGGATGCGGCGACGGTCAATCAGGTTTTGCCACGGTACCTCGATCCCGATCGCTTTGTGGAAGTGGTGGCCGGCGATTTTTCCAAGAAACCCTGATCGGCATGCCCTATAAGGTACCCGTCTCGGTTCTGGTGGTGATCTACACCTCCGAACTGGAAGTCCTGCTTCTGGAACGGGTAGACCCTCCGGGTTTTTGGCAATCGGTCACCGGAAGTTGTGAAGCCTTGGATGAACCGCTCGTCGAAACGGCACGTCGCGAGGTTTGGGAGGAGACAGGAATGGCCATGGCGGGTCACCTGCTCACGGATTGGCGCTGTCAGAACGAGTACGACATCTATCCGCGTTGGCGCTACCGCTATGCGCCAGGGGTCACGCGCAATAGGGAGCATGTATTCGGTCTGCAGGTTTATCAACGGGTCCCCGTCAGGCTTTCTCCACGGGAACACCGGGCCTACGTCTGGCTGCCGTGGGCAGAGGCCGCTGAAAAATGCTTCTCGCGATCCAATCGTGAGGCGATTCTATCCCTGCCGGGAAGGACTTAAGCCGAAAAGGACGATCCGCAGCCACAGGTGGACGTGGCGTTGGGGTTGCGGATGATGAACTGGGCGCCTTCCAGGTCTTCCTTGTAATCGATTTCAGCGCCAACCAGGTATTGGTAGCTCATGGGATCGATCAACAGGGATACGCCATTTTTCTGCATCACCGTGTCATCGGCATTAGAGGTTTCTTCAAATGTAAATCCGTACTGAAAACCGGAACAGCCGCCCCCGGTGACAAACACCCGCAACTTGAGATCAGAGTTGCCCTCTTCATCGATCAGCTGTTTGACCTTGTCAGCAGCGTTGTTCGTAAAAACCAGTGGTGCAGGCATCATTTCAGCAGGCGCATTCATAAAGTAACTCCGTTATACATAGCATGCGACGGGGTGCCGCACGGGACCATAGGAACCATTTTACACCTTCAGGGCATTACAGGCACCTGGGTCAATCCCAGGGTTTCGGGCAGGCCAAACATCAAATTCATGTTGTGCACAGCCTGACCCGCTGCCCCTTTGACCAAATTGTCGATGACCTACAGCACGACCACGGTGTCGCCGCCCTGAGGCCGATGCACGGCAATCCGGCACAGGTTTGAGGCGCGTACCGAACGCGTGTCCGGGTGGCTTCCGGGTGGGAGCACATCCACAAAGGGCTCGTTTGCATAACGCGCTTCAAAGAGAGCCTGAATATCCACTTCAGTCCGAAGCACCTGTCCGTAGAGGGTGGCATGAATGCCGCGAATCATCGGGACAAGATGTGGAACGAAGGTCAGACCGACGGCTTGGCCTGCGGCCTGGCTGAGGCCTTGGCTGATTTCGGGGAGATGCCTGTGACCCGGAACGCCGTAGGCCTTGAAATTGTCGCCTGCCTCGGCAAACAGGAGTTGGGTTTCAGTTTTGCGTCCAGCGCCAGAGACACCGGATTTGGCATCGGCAATCAGATGGTTCGGGTCAATTACGCCAGCTTCCACCAGGGGCAGAAATCCTAACTGTACGGCTGTCGGATAACAGCCCGGATTGGCCAGCACCCGGGCGCTTGCAATGGCGTTGCGGTGGACTTCCGGCAGGCCATAGACGGCTTCGGCCACCAGTTCCGGGCAAGCGTGGGGCATGCCATACCACTTTTCCCAAAGGGACACATCCTTGATCCGGAAATCAGCTGCCAGATCGATGATCCGCACACCGGCCTGAATCAAGTTACGGGCCTGTTCCATGGCAATCCCGTTGGGGGTGGCAAAGAAAACCAGGTCGCATTGATCCAGGGAGGTTTGGGCGGGGTCGCTGAAAGCCATGTCAATGTGGCCACGCAGGCTGGGGAAAAGGGCCGCCACGGGTTGTCCTGCTTCCTTGCGTGAAGTGATGGCGTGGATATGCACTTCGGGGTGCTGCGCCAACAGCCGGAGCAGTTCTATACCCGTATATCCCGTGCCGCCAACAATTCCAGCCGTGATCATGATCAATTTCCGCCTTTGAATGAGTTCATTATAACGGTAACAAAAAGCCGGCATGAAAGCCGGCTTTTTGTCTCGTTGCTGCAACGCTCAGCGTTTGCTGAACTGTTTGCGGCGACGGGCTTTGTGCAGGCCGACCTTCTTACGTTCCACTTCGCGTGCATCGCGGGTGACCAGCCCTGCTTGTTTGAGCGCAGACTTGAGTTCATGGTTGAAGTCGATCAGGGCTCGGGTAATGCCGTGACGCACGGCGCCGGCTTGTCCGGATTCACCACCACCGATAACGTTGACCCGAATGTCAAACCCGGTCAGGTTGTTGGTGAGCTCAAGCGGTTGACGTACCACCATGCGTCCAGTCTCGCGCGAGAAATACTGTTCCAGTGTTTTGCCATTGACTTCGAAATTGCCCGAACCCACTTTAAGAAACACCCGGGCGGTTGCGCTTTTGCGCCGGCCCGTACCATAGTAATAGTTACCGATCATGGGAACCTCAGATTTCCAGGGGCTTGGGCTGTTGTGCCGCATGCGGATGTTCAGCACCCGCATATATTTTCATTTTTTTGATCATGGCATAGCCCAAGGGACCTTTGGGTAACATGCCTTTGACCGCCTTTTCCAGCACGCGTGTGGGATGCCGGGCACGCAGCTTGTTGAAGTTGGTTTCATAAATTCCGCCGGGATAGCCGGAGTGGCGGTAGTACATCTTGTCTTCGCCCTTGTTGCCAGTAACGCGGATTTTCTTGGCATTGACGACGACGATAAAGTCACCCGTATCCACATGGGGGGTGAAAATGGCTTTATGCTTGCCACGCAGGCGAAGCGCAATCTGGCTGGCAAGGCGACCGAGGATGCGATCTGTGGCATCTACGATAAACCAGTCGCGTTGAACTTCGTGCGCCTTGGCGGAAAAGGTTTTCATAACGGCAATGGTTTTCAATGAAATGAGCTCGCAATTATAGTGCCAGCTCGGCAAGCCTGTCAATTCGCATTCCAAATCAAGGGCAGGGCTGGCTATAATGGACGTTTAAGGAGGGTGGGGAAG
>DAIDTL010000117.1 GCA_027457225.1 Ferrovaceae bacterium | reverse complement strand
GATTGGTGGAGGGTTCGGACCACCCTGCATCGGCCCGTCCCCAAGAACCCATGGGCAATGGCGATATGGGCGGCCAGGATTTTGGGGTGTCCGACTCCGGCTCCTGGGATTCGGGGGGCGGCGATTCAGGCTCGGACTGGACTTAAACCAGGATTACGCAAGCAGGAGGTTCTTGCATCATGACCAAGAAAACAAAACCGCTCCAGATGGGTATTTCTGAGGCCCACCGCAAAGCGATTTCCCAGGGATTGAGTCGTTTGTTGGCAGATACCTACACCCTCTATCTGACCACCCACAATTTTCACTGGAATGTGACGGGTCCCCAGTTCAATACGTTGCATACGATGTTCATGGGACAGTACACCGAACTTTGGAATGCCGTGGATCCGATTGCCGAGCGGATTCGTGCACTCGGTTTTCCGGCCCCCGGTTCGTACGCTGCGTTTGGAAAACTGAGCGTGCTACCCGATGCGCCGGCAACCCCACCCCAAGCGCAACACATGGTGGAACTCCTGACGCAGGGTCATGAGCGGGTGGCAGCTACCGCGCGCGACGTTTTCAAGCTCGCTGATGCTGCCAACGACCAGCCCACGGCCGATCTGTTGACGCAACGGATGGACATTCACGAAAAAACCGCCTGGATGCTGCGAGCCTTGCTGGAGAAATGATCCCGGGGCTGGTTCATATCCTGTTGTGGCAGGGGGTAGGGGAGATGGTTTCTCACTTCATCCTGCCCCACATCCCGGGGCCGGTCATCGGCCTCGTTTTATTGCTGGGATTTCTCGCGCTGCGCGGCCCTGTGCCGGACTCCATGGCCTTGGTATCGGATGCCTTCAGCCAGCACCTGGGGCTGCTGTTCGTACCGGCAGCCACCGGGGTCATCCTGTTTCTTCCCCAGTTGCAGCAACACGCATGGGCCGTGGTTTTCGCCCTGTTCAGCAGTGTGATTCTGACCATCGCTGTCACGGCTGCGGCTCTCAAGCTGACAAGCCCAGAAGGAAACAGTGAATAAGTCGTTGCCAATTCACGAAATCTGGGTGTACCTCTCTGGCAGCCCATTGCTGGCGCTGATTCTGACATTGACCGCTTATCAGATCGGGTATGTCCTATACATGCGCAGCCAGCGCAATCCCATCGTCAATCCAGTGGCTATTGCAGTGGTGATTGTGGCTGTCTGTCTTCAGTTGCTTGATATGCCGTACACCAAATATTTTGAGGGGGCCCAGTTTGTGCACTTTCTCCTGGGTACGGCCACGGTGTCACTGGCCGTTCCAATTTATCGCGGTTTGAGTGGCCTCAAAGGGCGCGTTGTTCCGCTCCTGTTGGCCTTGGTGGCAGGAGGGCTGACCTCCATTTTTAGCGCCGTGGGCATCGCCCATTGGCTGGGTGCCGATCAGGCCATCGTGGGGGCCATGGTGTCTAAATCAGTGACCGCACCCATCGCCATGGGTGTGGCTGAGCGCCTGGGCTACTCGCCGACGCTGACAGCCGTATTTGCCGTGGTCACCGGTATCCTGGGAGCCATTCTGGCGCGCTTTGTCCTGGATGGTCTGGGCATGAAAGCCTGGTGGCAGCGCGGTTTTGCCATCGGTGTTGCGGCACATGGGATCGGCACGTCGCGCGCCTTCAGCGTTCATCCCGAAGCAGGAACCTATTCCAGTCTGGCGATGGGGCTGCATGGTATTCTGGGCGCCGTAGCCATTCCGATGCTTGCAGGGTATATTCCCACCTTCTGAATTTTCCCCCATGACCATGGATACCGTTTCTCTGACCGAAGGCATCCAGCTTGCGCTGGCGCCCGTATTTTTGTTGACTGCCGTGGCCAACCTGGTCTCTGCGTTGACGCAGCGCCTGTCGCGGGTGGTGGATCGCTCGCGTTTTTTGCAGGACAGATTGCAGGAGGAGGGCTACACAGCCTCCCAGCAGTCCGGCTTTGAAACCGAGTTGCGGCACCTCGCTACCCGCGGGTGGTTGATCAACATCTCCATGGCCTTTGTGGCGATCTGTGGGGTCATGATTGGATTGACTGTGTTGGAGTTGTTCCTGGCCGAGACCAGCGGCGGCAAACTGCAGATCAACCGCATTGTGTTGAGCTCGTTTGTAAGTGGTATTGGTTCTTTTGTACTGGCGCTGGTGCTATTGCTGGCGGAAGTGCTGGTGGCTTCCTACTCGATCCGTTTGAAGCACCCGCACTGATTCCGCCGCAGACCTTAAGTGGTGCTTAGTGATTGAGACTGGCCACTCCCGCAGCACAGGCCACCTCGTCCTGCGAACCGGTGCCCCCTGAGCAGCCGATGGCGCCGATCAGTTTGCCCACTTGCAGCAGGGGAATCCCGCCGCGTCAAGCGATGATGCCATCCAGGGTGGTTACGTAAGTGTTGCCGCCGACCTGGATGGCATTTTCGAATATTTTGGTTTCGCGCCGAAACGTGGCCGCCGCACGGGCCTTATGTTCCGAGATGGCGATGGACGCCAGCTGGGCACCGTCCATGCGTTCAAAAGCCACCAGATTGCCCCCGGAATCCACGACCGCGATGTTGAGTTTCCAGTGGTGTGAGCGCGCTTCCGCGGCGGCTGCGTTGATGGCCTGGCGGGCAAGCTCAAGCGAGATTGGGGCGCCATAAGGAATATCGAAAGGCATGTTCTCTGGAACCGTATCCAGCGGCGAGGCTGCGCGCGCAGACATCCAGGGCAGGGACATCAGCAGGGCGGTGACAGCAATGCATTGACGAGTTGTGATCATGAAAAAACCTCCGGTCGGGGTTGAGCAGACGGACATTCTACGAAAGTATACCGACACGTCAACTGACTGGTGCTGATATTCAGGGTTGGGCTATCATCCCCATTGCACAGTCATAATAACCGTCAGGATCCTGGGAGGATCACCATGCACGGCCACCCCGGCGCAGTTGGACTGGATCGGAACCAGGCCAACCATGTGTCTTTGTCCCCGCTGACATTCCTGGAACGCGCGGCTACTGTTTTCCCCTACAAACCGGCAGTAATCCACGGTAACAGGGTGTTGTCCTGGGCCGACACCTACACGCGCGGTCGGCGCCTGGCTTCTGCCCTGATCGGGCGCGGGGTGCGCCGTGGCGACACGGTGGCTGCCCTGTTGCCCAATGTCCCAGCCCTATTCGAGGCACATTTTGGGGTGCCCATGATTGGCGGGGTTCTGCACACCCTAAATACCCGACTGGATGCCGAGTCCATTGCATTTATGCTGCGCCACGGCGAAGCCCGGGTATTATTGACCGATCGCGAATTCGCACCGGTGATCCGCCGCGTCAAGGCGTTGCTCAGGGATCAGGATCTGTTGATCATTGACGTGGACGATCCTGCGGCGCCGGCGGGCGAACCGCTGGGCAGTATCGAGTATGAGCAGTTTTTGCTCGAAGGAGACCCTGCCTATGCCTGGCAACTGCCACCGGACGAGTGGGATGCGATTTCCCTCAACTATACTTCGGGCACGACCGGCAATCCCAAGGGGGTGGTTTACCATCATCGCGGGGCCTATCTCAATGCGGTGGCCAACATTCTGTGCTGGGGTATGCCCCAGCACGCGGTCTATCTGTGGACACTCCCCATGTTTCACTGTAATGGCTGGTGTTTCCCGTGGACCATGGCCGCAGTCAGCGGCGTCAATGTTTGTCTGCGACGCGTGGACCCCCAGGTTATTTTTGCGCTGATCCAGCAACATCGGGTCACTCACTTTTGCGGTGCGCCGATTGTTCACGGCATGCTGATCAATGCCGCGCATTTCATTCCGGAAGGGTTAAGCCATCCGGTATCGGCGTTGATTGCCGGCGCAGCACCCCCCGCCGCCATTATCGAAGGCATGGAAAAACTGGGCATCAGCATCACCCATGTTTACGGACTGACCGAAACCTACGGCCCGGCAGCGGTTTGCGTCAAACATGAGTCGTGGAACCAAAGGTCAATTGCCGATCGGGCGCAACTCAATGGTCGTCAGGGGGTGCCCAACCTGATGGAAGAAGCGATGGCCGTGCTTCATCCTGAGACCCTGCAGCCGGTTCCCGCCGATGGGAAGACCATGGGAGAAATCATGTTTCGCGGCAATATCGTCATGAAGGGGTATCTCAAAAATCCCCGAGCCACAGAAGAAGCGTTTGCCGGCGGTTGGTTCCATTCAGGGGACCTTGCCGTGGTCGAACCGGATGGCTATGTGAAGATCAAGGACCGCAGCAAGGACATCATCATTTCGGGTGGGGAAAATATTTCCTCTCTTGAAGTCGATGATGTACTCTATCGTCACCCCGATGTGCTGGTGGCGGCGATCGTTGCCA
>DAIDTL010000116.1 GCA_027457225.1 Ferrovaceae bacterium | reverse complement strand
TATCGATGCTCACGGCATGAATCACCAAGGCGTCAACCGGCTGTGCTATGCCGGTAGCATTCTCCATACTCGCCCCGAAGGACTTAACCAATCGCGTGAACCATTTCAGTTGGGCGCAGAAATTTATGGATTGGAAGGGCTGGCTGGCGACATCGAGATTCAGGAGTTAATGCTGGAAGCTCTGAAAAGGGCAGGCTTACCTCGAGTCACCCTGGATGTGGGTCACGTCGGATTGTTTCGAGCCCTTTCTGGCCTGGCAGGGTTGGATCAAAAAATGGAAGCAGAATGGTTCGAGGGATTGCAGAACAAGGATATTCCCATGCTGCAGTTACTTGCAAACAAGCAGAGCTCACCGATTGGCATGGCACTGCGCAGATTGCCTGATTTAAATGGGGATCGCACCGTGTTGGCTCAGGCACGTGCGCAATTGCCCGATGTACCTGAGATAAAAGAAGCGTTGGCGCAGATGGAAGCTGTGGCTGACTATTTTGATGGACGGGTTCCATTGAACTTTGATCTTGCAGAACTCCGTGGTTACCACTATCACAGTGGGTTGGTGTTTGCTGCTTATGCGCCCGGATATTCGGACGCCGTAGCGCGCGGCGGGCGCTACGATGAGATTGGCCGCGCATTTGGCCGAGCCCGTCCAGCTACCGGATTCAGCCTTGATTTACGTGAACTGCTGCCTTCCCTTCCAGACGCTTGAGTCATCACCCATCTCGTCAATTAATTAATTCAGAAATTTTGGAGACGGTTTCTTCATGGCAAGAAATGTTGTAGTGGTGGGCACCCAGTGGGGTGACGAAGGGAAGGGCAAGCTGGTGGACTGGTTGACGGACCGCGCCCATGCGGTGGTCCGTTTTCAAGGTGGCCACAATGCTGGGCACACTCTGGTGATCGGCGGTAAGAAGACGGTGCTTAGTTTGATACCAGCCGGAATCTTGCGCGACCATGTGGCGTGTTTTATCGGTAATGGCGTGGTGTTGTCCCCCGAAGCACTGATGAAGGAAATTGACATGCTGGAAACTTCCGGGGTGTCGGTTACGGCGCGGATGCACATTAGCGAAGCTTGTCCTGTGATTTTGCCTTACCATGTGGCTATTGATCACGCCCGTGAACGGGCCAAAGGCGTGGACAAGATCGGTACTACTGGACGTGGTATTGGCCCTGCGTATGAAGACAAAGTCGCCCGACGCGCCATCCGCTTGCAGGATTTGTTTCATCCTTCCCGTTTTGAGACCAAGCTTCGTGAGGTGCTCGATTACCATAATTTCGTGTTGACCCAGTATTTTAAAACAGACCCCGTGGATTTTGAGGCCACATTCGATCGCGCACTTCAACTGGCGGAAAGGATTCGTCCCATGGTGGCTGATGTGTCACGTCTTCTCTATGACGCCAACCAGGAAGGGAAGAATCTGCTCTTTGAAGGAGCTCAGGGCACCTTGCTGGACATTGACCATGGTACCTATCCTTACGTCACCTCAAGCAATTGCATCGCGGGCGCAGCGTCAGCAGGCTGTGGCGTGGGCCCCCAGCAATTGCACTATGTGCTGGGGATTACCAAGGCGTATACGACCCGGGTGGGTTCAGGCCCCTTTCCAACGGAACTTGCCGATGCTATCGGTCAGCAGCTCGCAACCCGAGGTCATGAATTTGGAGCAGTGACTGGTCGTCCCCGGCGTACCGGTTGGTTTGACGCTGCTGCGCTTAAGCGAGCAATCCAGATCAATGGCGTGTCCGGCCTGTGTGTGACCAAATTGGATGTTATGGATGGGGTCGAAACAGTTCGGATTTGTGTGGGGTATCGTCACAACGGGACTGTCAGCGATATCCTGCCCCTAGGCGCAGATGCAATCTCTGAATGCGAGCCCATTTACGAAGATATGCAGGGCTGGTCAGAAAGTACAGTTGGGGTGGAGCGGTTGGACCGGTTGCCCGTAAATGCCAGACGCTATCTGGAACGCATGGCTGAGCTCTGCGCTGTCCCGATAGATGTAGTGTCTACCGGTCCTGATCGTCGTGAAACCATCGTACTGCGTCATCCCTTTGACGCTTGATCGCATTCTTACCTTACTTCTCATTGGTGTAAGTGAGATACTAGGACGTTGTTACAGGAGTTTCTGAGCGACTCAGAGCGAGGGTGGTGCCGAGAAGAGGACTCGAACCTCCACAGTGTTGCCACCGCCAGGACCTGAACCTGGTGCGTCTACCAATTCCGCCATCTCGGCACGAAACTTACAGGATCGTCTGATCAATGATCAGTACAATCGAGAACTTCGAACCCCAGAATTTTAAAGGATCCCCTTATTTTGTCAACCAAAAAAATACCCTTGAGGCTCCAGGACCCCTTTCTGGAGCGTGAAAAAGCGCAGTACCCAGAGCCTTTACCCAGCCGCGAATTCATCTTGCAATTGCTGGAGCGAGAAGGCGTACCGGTTGCCGTAGAGCAACTCGAACGTTTGCTCACAATCCATGCCAATGAACGCGAGCTATTTTCACGCCGGTTGCGCGCCATGGAACGTGAAGGTCAAATCATGCGCAACCGCAAGAATGCGCTTTGTCTTCCTGCCAAACTCGATCTTATTAAAGCTCGCGTAGAGGGGCATCCTGACGGGTTTGGTTTTGCCATTCGAGAAGACGGTGGGAGCGACATTTTTTTGGGCTCGCGCGAAATGCAGCGGGTCCTGCATGGCGACCGGGTTATGGTGCGGACCACCGGTGTAGATCAACGGGGTCGTACCGAAGGCACGATCGTCGAGATTCTGGAGCACGTCAACAGTCGTCTGGTGGCACGGTTGTTTCAGGAACAGGGGGTATTGTTTGCCGTGGCTGAAAATAAGCGCATCAGCCAGGATATTCTGGTGGCCCCGGGCCAGGAAGGGAATGCCAAGCCTGGGCAGGTGGTGATGATCGAATTGATGAGGCAACCCAGTCGTCAAGCCGAGCCCATTGCGCGGGTCGTTGAAATCGTGGGCAACTATGCCGACCCGGGCATGGAAGTTGAAATCGCGCTGCGCAAGCATGAATTACCCCATGAGTTTTCGCCTGCGGCCCAGGCTATTGCTGCAAAATTACCGGACCAGGTACGCAAATCAGACCACAAGGGCAGGGAAGATCTGCGCCAACTGCCGTTGGTCACGATTGATGGCGAAACAGCCAAGGACTTTGACGACGCCGTCTACGCAGAACCCATCAAGGGAGGAGGCTACCGCCTGGTGGTTGCCATCGCTGACGTGTCGCACTATGTCCAGCCCAAAGATGCGCTCGATCAAGCTGCTTTTGAACGCGGCAACAGCGTGTACTTTCCACGCCGGGTTATCCCGATGTTGCCTGAAGCCTTAAGTAATGGGCTCTGTTCTCTCAATCCCGCCGTGGATCGCCTATGCATGGTGTGTGACATGCAGGTGTCGGACCAGGGACTGATACAGCAGTACCGGTTTTACCCGGCAGTCATGCATTCTCATGCGCGCCTGACCTACACTGAAGTAGCGGCGATTCTAGAACACCCTGAACGAGCCGACAGCACGCGTCGTTCGTTGGTGCCACATCTGCAGCACCTGGAGTCACTCTTCCGCGCCTTTTTGGTAGCGCGCGCAGCCCGTGGGGCCATTGATTTTGCCAGTGACGAGACGCGTATGGTATTTGACGATCGGGGTAAGATCGAAACGATTCTGCCTGTGGAGCGCAACGATGCTCATCGCCTGATTGAGGAATGTATGCTGGCGGCCAATGTGTGCGCCGCCCGATTTCTGGGAGAGCATCACCAGATCACGCTGTATCGGATTCACCCCGCACCCGCTCCGGAACGTCTTGAAGCGGTGCGCGACTTTCTGGCGGAACTGGGGTTACATCTATCCGGTGGAAATAAACCGCAAGCCTCGGATTACGCTACGTTGATTCACAAAATTCAGGGGAGGCCTGACCAGCGCTTGCTGGAAACTGTCCTGCTACGCTCATTGCAACAGGCCCAATACAGCCCTGAAAATGTGGGTCACTTTGGGCTGGCTTATCCAGCTTATGCGCACTTTACTTCGCCCATCAGGCGCTACCCGGACTTATTGGTTCACCGCGCCATTCGCGCGGTTCTCGGACATGAGACCTACGCGCCCGGTGACTGGAAGGCGATCGGCCTCCATTGTTCCAGGACCGAACGCCGGGCAGATGATGCCACCCGCGACGTGGAGGCTTGGCTCAAATGTTTTTTCATGAAGGACAAGGTTGGAGAGATATTCAACGGAACGGTCAGTTCTGTCACCAGTTTTGGATTGTTTGTAGCGCTGGATGAAGTGTATGTGGAGGGTCTGATTCACATATCCGAGTTGGGGACTGATTATTTCCACTTTGACGCCGTCCGCCATCAGTTGCTGGGTGAGCGTACTGG
>DAIDTL010000115.1 GCA_027457225.1 Ferrovaceae bacterium | reverse complement strand
ATTCAGTACCATCCGTCGCTGTTGCCCCGTTATCGTGGCCCCAGCTCAATCAACTGGCCGATCATTCGTGGGGATAGCAAGACGGGGCTGTCCATTTTCCGTCCGGATGACGGGCTGGATGAGGGTCCGGTGGTATTGCAAAAAGAAACCCCCATCAGCGCAGACGATACGTTGGGATCTGTGTATTTCGACCGGCTGTTCCCCATGGGCGTGGCAGCCATGTTGGAAGCGGCTGATCTCGTGGTGTCCGGCCGTCACCAGGAAATCGTGCAGGATGAATCCGCAGCAACCTATGAAGGATGGTGCCGTGCGGCCGAGTGCCGCATCAACTGGCACAACCATGTGGATTTTGTCTACAACCTGATTCGTGGATGCAATCCGGCACCTGGGGCCTGGACCACGCTGTTGGGCAAGAAAGTGCAGTTGTTTGATGCACGCAAGCACCCGTTCCACACGTTCGGGGCCGTCAAGGGCAAGATTGGCGAGATCTCCGCCACGGGCCCCGACAGCCTGCGCATTACGGCACAGGGCGGGCAGATCGAAGTATTCAAGCTCAAACACGAAGACGGCAAAAAAATCAGCGCAGCCGAATTCATTCAGGAGCACGATCTCACAGTCGGCAGCAGCTTCGGTACTTAGTCCGGGTGGGTTCGGTGGTCGTGGTGGTGCAGCAACCGGCTCAGGGTTTCGGGTGAGATGTTGAGGTGCAGGGCCAGTTCCTTTTTGGGCAGCAGTTTGGCCAGATCCGGGTTTTTGCGCACAAAACGGTCCATCCGCCCAGCAGCGTCGAGCAGGTGCAGCGTGATGGTATGCGCCATGATTTCGCTCATCAGGCGCATAACTTCGTATTCGAAGTCGTGCTTTAGTTTGGGGTAGTGGGTCATGAAATCGGCCCACAGCGGAATGGGGCACTTGGCCACGCGCACCCGGGTTACGGCACGGATGCTGTAAGGGGCCCGGTTTTCAAGGCGCCATGCGGCGTAACTGGTCTCAATCTGCGTTTCTCGCGCAAAACGCAGGATCATCTCCTTGCCTTCCGGGTTGGCCACCACCCGTTTCAGTATGCCTTCCAGAATAAAATACTGGTCCATTTCAGTCGCGCCCTGCACCAGGAGCGCGTCGCCCTTTTTGACTTCGGCAACAGTCAAATGATTTTCCAGCTCAATGAGTTCCTGTTCCGTCAGACAGCGCAGTACGACGTTATTACGCATCAAACCGCGCAGCATCATGCGCAGCGGGTGCCGCGAAAGGGGCGTTTCAAGAAAATTGCTGCCGGTAGAATTCATGACTTTCCATTATAAGGCTTCTTTGCGATTCAGAAAAACTGGCGTTTGTCGTAATCGTGCGTGCGCGTTATAATCCGTTGTCCAACAGATGCCTTTACCCATGACCAAGTATATCTTCGTGACCGGCGGTGTGGTCTCGTCTCTCGGGAAGGGCATCGCTGCCGCTTCGCTTGGAGCCATTCTCGAATCCCGTGGTATCAAGGTAACACTTCTCAAGCTTGACCCCTACATCAATGTCGATCCGGGAACCATGAGTCCGTTTCAGCATGGTGAAGTGTTTGTGACGGAAGATGGTGCGGAAACCGATCTCGATCTGGGGCACTACGAACGCTTTGTCAGTACCCGCATGACCCGTCGCAACAACTTCACCACCGGCCAAATCTACGAAAGCGTCATCAAGAAGGAACGACGGGGCGATTATCTGGGCGGGACGGTTCAGGTGATTCCGCACATCACCGATGAAATCAAGCATTGCATCCGGCAAGGAGCGGGCGATGCCCAGGTGGCTATCGTCGAGATTGGCGGTACGGTGTGAGACATCGAGTCGCTGCCGTTCCTGGAAGCCATTCGCCAGATGGCCATCGAATTGCCGCGCGACCATACCTGTTTCATCCATTTGACGCTCTTGCCCTATCTGCCGTCGGCCGGTGAAATCAAAACCAAACCCACCCAGCATTCTGTGAAGGAATTGCGTGAAATCGGGATTCAGCCTGACGTGTTGATCTGTCGTGCAGATCGTTCATTGCCCGAGGACGAACGACGCAAGATTGCATTGTTTACCAACGTGCCCGTCGAAGCCGTGATTTCGGCTCCCGATGTGGACAGCATTTACAAAATCCCGAGCGGCATGCAGCGCCAGATGCTGGATGAAATCGTCTGCCACAAGCTGGGCCTGCTCGCACGGTCTGCCGACCTCTCGGCATGGGATGCCCTGGTCCATGCGATTGAACATCCGCTCCATGAAGTGGACATTGCCCTGGTGGGCAAATATGTCGGGTTGACCGAGTCTTACAAGTCATTGTCCGAAGCGCTGATCCACGCAGGCATTCATAAGCGCTCGCGCATCCATATCCACTATGTGGATTCTGAGCGGATCGAGGGCGAAGGCACGCAATGCCTGGAAGGGATGGACGCCATTCTGGTCCCTGGAGGTTTTGGCAAACGGGGCGTTGAAGGAAAAATCCGGGCTATCCAGTACGCTCGCGAGACAGGGATTCCTTACCTGGGGATTTGCCTGTGGATGCAGCTTGCCGTGGTGGAATTTGCCCGTCATTGCGCGCAAATGCCCGATGCACACAGCACGGAGTTCGAGGCTGCCACGCCCCATCCGGTGATTGCGCTGATCACTGAATTCAAGGCCGCCGACGGTCGGCTGGAGCATCGCAGCACCGCATCGGATCTGGGCGGAACCATGCGTCTGGGTGGGCAGGAATGCCTGCTGGAGCCTGATTCCCTGGCACATCGGATCTACGGCAAGGATCGCATTGTTGAACGGCACCGCCACCGTTATGAAGTCAACAATGACTCCCTGCCCCAATTGCGCGCGGCCGGGCTGCGCACTTCCGGGCGCTCGTCCCAGGAAGACCTGTGCGAGCTGATCGAGTTGCCTGGGCATCCCTGGTTTGTCGCCTGCCAGTTTCACCCCGAATTCACCTCCACACCGCGCGGCGGGCACCCGCTGTTTGAATCCTTCATTGAGGCCGCTTTGCGTCAACGCGGGGCACTGACTCCCGGCATTGTGCGCGTGTCATGAAGATCGCGTATTTTGAAGTGGGCCTTGAACACCCGCTCTTCCTGATCGCAGGGCCCTGTGTCATCGAATCCCGCGAACTGGCATTTGACGTGGCGGGTCAGCTCAAGGAACTGTGCCGGGAGCTCGAAATCCCTTTCATTTTCAAGGCCTCCTATGACAAGGCCAATCGGAGTTCCGGCACCTCGTTTCGCGGCCCGGGACAGGAGCAGGGTCTTGAGATCCTGTCCGACATCCGCAGGACGCTGGGGGTTCCGGTGTTGACCGATGTGCATGAAAGGGAAGATGTCGCCGCCGTGGCAGCCGCGGTGGATGTATTGCAAACGCCGGCCTTTTTGTGCCGTCAGACCGATTTCATCCAGGCGGTTGCCTCAGCGGGCAAGCCTGTCAATATCAAGAAAGGCCAGTTCCTGGCGCCTGGCGACATGAAAAACGTCGTGGACAAGGCCCGCGCGGCCAGCCAGGCCGACAACATCATGGTGTGTGAACGCGGGGCGTCCTTCGGTTACAACAACCTGGTGTCCGACATGCGTTCCCTGTCCATCATGCGCAATACCGGCTGCCCTGTGGTTTTTGATGCCACCCATTCGGTGCAACTGCCCGGTGGGTTAGGGGGGTCCAGCGGCGGACAGCGCGAATTCGTTCCGGTGCTGGCACGCGCTGCGGTTGCCGCGGGAGTGGCGGGCCTGTTCATGGAAACCCATCCTGACCCGGAACATGCTTTTTCGGACGGCCCCAATGCCTGGCCGCTCGACAAAATGAAGGAACTGCTGGAAACCCTGCTTGAGATTGATGCGTTGGTCAAAAAGCGTGGATTCAGTGAAAATGACTTGTAACTCCAATCAACACCACCAAGGTTAGCTCATGAGCGCAATTGTCGAAGTCTTTGCCAGAGAAATTCTGGATTCCCGCGGTAACCCGACAGTGGAGGCCGAAGTTGTCACCGAGGATGGCGCTCTGGGGCGCGCTGCGGTGCCCTCCGGCGCTTCAACAGGCAGCCGTGAGGCCATCGAGCTGCGCGACGGGGACAAGGGGCGTTATCTGGGCAAAGGGGTCTTGAAAGCCGTCTCCCACGTCAACACCGAAATCTACGAAGCCATCGTGGGGTGGGATGTGGCTGAACAGGCCTTGATTGATCACACGATGATTGCGCTGGATGGCACCGACAACAAGGCACGCCTGGGGGCCAACGCCATCCTGGCCGTGTCCCTGGCTACGGCCAAAGCGGCTGCGGAAGAAACCGGCCTGCCGCTCTATCGTTATCTGGGTGGAACGGCTGCCGTGCAGATGCCGGTGCCCATGATGAATGTCATCAATGGGGGCGCCCATGCCAACAATGGCCTCGATATGCAGGAGTTCATGAT
>DAIDTL010000114.1 GCA_027457225.1 Ferrovaceae bacterium | reverse complement strand
GGGTTCACCCCTGTTCCAGTCCATGGTTGGCTTGGGGGGGCAGCCGGTATGCGGCACCCTGATAGCCGCAGGGCCGGGCCTCGACGGGGCATTGCTTGCTGCGTGCCGCAGCATTCAACCTGCTGTGGGTGCGGGCTCGGCCACCCTGCTGCCCGGGGTGCTGGTGGCCCGTTATTTGGGGCCTGACGGCGCAGCAGGGCGGGCTTATTTTGTGGCACTGTGGCAGGTGCTGCGTCCAGCACTGACGGGGCGCACGATGACGTTGCCTCGCATCTGGGCCACTTGAACGACGTACGAGAAGGAACCTCGAATCATGGAACTCACCCCCAGAGAAAAAGACAAGCTCCTGATTTTTACTGCCGCCCTGTTGGCCGAGCGTCGTCGTGCCCGAGGGCTCAAGCTCAATTATCCCGAGGCCGTGGCCTTCATTACTGCAGCCATTCTGGAAGGGGCACGCGACGGGCGTTCCGTGGCGGATCTGATGGGCTGGGGAGCAACCCTGCTGAGCCGTGCCGACGTCATGGAAGGAGTCCCGGAAATGATTCCTGACATCCAGGTGGAAGCCACATTTCCCGATGGCACCAAGCTCGTGACGGTGCATCACCCGATTGCTTGAGGAGCTGACAATGATTCCTGGTGAAATGCACCTACTGGAAGGCGACATTGAGCTTAATGCCGGGCGCGCACTGCTTCAGATTGAAGTGGCCAACCGGGGTGACCGGCCGGTGCAGGTGGGCTCGCATTACCATTTTTATGAAGTCAACGATGCGCTGTTGTTTGATCGAGAGCGCTGCAAGGGGGTTCGTCTCAACATTGCCGCCGGGACGGCAGTGCGCTTTGAGCCCGGACAGAAGCGCAGCGTGGAACTGGTGGAGCTCGATGGCGCGCGCCAGGTCTACGGTTTTGCGGGCCGCATCATGGGAGCCTTGGAATGACGGCGCGCATGACGCGCCGTGCGTATGCGGAAATGTTTGGTCCCAGCGTAGGCGATCGCATCCGTCTTGCAGACACTGAGCTGTGGATCGAAATTGAACAGGACTATGCCTTGTATGGCGAAGAAGTAAAGTTCGGGGGCGGCAAAGTCATTCGCGACGGTATGGGGCAAGGGCAGCAGGTGTCTGTTTTCGTGGCCGACACCGTGATCACCAATGCAGTGATCCTGGATCACTGGGGAGTCGTCAAAGCCGACATCGTTATCAAGAACGGCCGCATTGCTGCCATCGGCAAGGCGGGTAATCCCGACATCCAGCCGGGAGTGACTATCGTCATCGGTGCGGGCACGGAAATTATTGCGGGCGAAGGTCTGATTGTCACAGCGGGGGGCATTGACACCCACATCCATTTCATCTGTCCGCAACAGATCGAAGAAGCTTTGATGTCCGGTGTCACCACCATGATCGGGGGCGGTACCGGACCCGCCACCGGCACCTATGCCACGACCTGTACGCCAGGCCCCTGGCACATAGCGCGCATGCTGCAATCGGCTGACGCTTTTCCCATGAATCTGGGATTTCTGGGCAAAGGCAACGCGAGCCTGCCCGAACCGCTTATTGAGCAGATTCGAGCAGGAGCCATAGGACTCAAGCTGCATGAGGACTGGGGTACGACACCGGCCGCTATCGATAATTGTCTTTCCGTGGCCGAAGCACTGGATGTCCAGGTGGCCATCCATACCGACACCCTCAACGAATCCGGCTTTCTTGAGACGACTCTGGCGGCGTTTAAGGGACGTACGATTCATACCTTTCACACCGAGGGGGCTGGGGGCGGGCATGCGCCGGACATCATCCGCGTGGCCGGTATTGAGCATGTGCTGCCATCTTCCACCAATCCGACGCGGCCCTTTACGCGCAACACCCTGGACGAACACCTGGACATGTTGATGGTGTGCCACCATCTGGATGCTTCCATTGCCGAAGATATCGCTTTTGCCGAATCGCGAATCCGGCGTGAGACGATTGCAGCTGAAGACATTCTGCACGATCTGGGTGCGCTCTCCATGATGTCTTCCGACTCCCAGGCCATGGGCCGGGTCGGTGAAGTGATTTTACGGACATGGCAGACAGCCCACAAAATGAAAACGCAACGCGGGGGATTGCCCGGCGATGGAGTGCACCACGACAACGCGCGGGCCAAACGCTACATCGCCAAGTACACCATCAACCCGGCAATCACACACGGTATCAGCCATGTGGTCGGTTCGGTAGAAGTCGGCAAACTGGCCGACCTGGTACTGTGGAAACCCGCCTTCTTCGGCGTCAAGCCGAGCATCATCCTGAAAGGCGGGATGATTGCAGCTGCCGCAATGGGAGATCCCAACGCTTCCATTCCCACGCCACAACCGGTGCATTACCGAGCCATGTTTGGCAGTTACGGCGGTGCGCGCCTCCATACGGCGCTGACTTTTGTATCGCAGGCGGCTCGCGACGAACCGGCACTGGCGGCCCTGGGTTTGAAAAAACCGCTCGAATCAGTGCGTGGCACCCGCGGGCTGACCAAACGCGACATGATCCACAACGATGCGCTGCCGCATATCGAAGTGGATCCGGAAACCTATGAAGTCCGGGCTGACGGACAATTGCTGGTGTGCGAGCCGGCCGAGAGCCTGCCCATGAGCCAGCGCTATTTTTTGTTTTGAGTGAGCGCGATGCTGCTGATCGAAAAAAAGTACACGGGTGACAAGCTACCCCAGGAGACCTTGACCCTCTCCTTCGAAATGCGCTGCAAAAGCCGTTTGCGGACCTGTCTTGCCAGTGGCGAGGAGGTGGGGTTGTTTCTGGAGCGCGGGACCATTCTGCGTGGCGGCGATTTGCTCGAAGGTGGTGACGGGCGCATCGTCGCCGTCATCGCGGCACCCGAATCGCTGCTCGAAGCGCGCTGTAGCGATGCGCGTCATCTTGCCCGCCTGGCCTACCACCTGGGCAACCGTCACGTGGCCGTGGAAGTTGGCGAGGGGGTGTTGCGACTGGAGGCCGACCATGTGCTGCAGCAGATGCTGATCGGCCTGGGTGCCACCGTGCATGCGCTCACGGCCGCTTTCGAGCCCGAGGCGGGGGCTTATGCACCGGGTCATCAACATGGGGATGAGTCCAGTACCGTGGCCCGGATTCACCAGTACCTGCGATGAACCCGCTGGTACTGATCCGCTTGTTGCATCTGGCCAGCCCGGCCTTGCCCGTGGGTGCCTACAGTTACTCGCAGGGGCTGGAGTGGGCGGTAGAAAGCGGCGTGGTTCAGGACGAAGCTGCGGCAGGGCAATGGATTGCCGATGCGCTCCAATGGAATCTCGCGCAGTGGGAAGCGCCTTTGGTGGGGCGGTTGGTTGAACTGTGGTCTGACCCCATGGCCGACGCCATTGCGGCGCTGAACACCGGGTTTCTTGCAGCGCGTGAAACGGCCGAGCTGCGTGCTGAAACCGTCCAGATGGGCTATTCCTGCTTGAAGGTATTGCCTGAGTTGTTCGATGCATTGCCACAATGCCCCCCGTTTGCCACAACCGGGCTTGCATTGCTGGCCACCTTGGATGAGCCCGCTTTCCCCACGGTCTGGTCCTGTGCTGCGGCGGCCTCCGGCGCCTCGGCCGAAAGTGCAGTGACGGCGTACCTGTGGGCCTGGCTGGAAAATCAGGTGATGGGCGCAATCAAGCTGGTCCCGCTCGGACAATCGGCAGGGCAGCGTCTGCTGGCCCGATTGAGTGAGAAGATCCCGGAGCTGTCGCGAACAGCTTGTCGCTTGCCGGAATCCGAGTGGCATAATTTTGCCCCCGGTTTGGTTCTGGCCAGCAGTCGGCACGAAACCCAGTATTCACGATTATTTCGATCTTGAAAGGATTGAGCATGCAAGCAAGACCAGCATTACGGGTGGGTATCGGCGGGCCGGTGGGTTCGGGTAAAACCGCACTGACTTTGGCGTTATGTCGTGCGTTGCGCGATGAATATAATCTTGCGGTCGTAACGAACGACATTTTTACAGCGGAAGATGCCCAATTTTTGGTACGGCATGAGGCCCTGGTGCCCGAACGCATCATTGGTGTGGAAACGGGAGGCTGCCCGCATACCGCGATCCGTGAGGATGCTTCCATCAACCTGGAGGCCGTGGCCCGCCTCAACGCGGCATTTCCAGGCTTGGATCTGATCTTGATTGAAAGCGGGGGAGATAATCTCGCGGCCACATTCAGCCCCGAACTGTCCGACTTGACGCTTTACGTGATCGATGTGGCGGCTGGCGACAAAATTCCGCGCAAGGTCGGTCCCGGCATTACCAAGTCGGATTTGCTGGTGATCAACAAGGTCGATCTTGCACCGCTGGTGGGTGCTTCCCTGGAAGTGATGGCGCGCGATTCCAAAACCATGCGCGGCGAGCGCCCCTTAGTCTTCACCAATCTCAAGAATGGACAGGGCCTGGAAGAGATTATCGACTTCGTCAAACGTCAGGGCATTTTGTAGCGCTTC
>DAIDTL010000113.1:622-4504 GCA_027457225.1 Ferrovaceae bacterium | reverse complement strand
GTCTTTATGTGGAAGCCACAAAACACGCCAAATGCGAACGGTGCTGGCATTATCGCAGTGACGTCAATCAACAGCCCCAGTTTCCCGGGCTCTGTGGCCGTTGCATCGCCAATCTCTCCGGATCGAGCGAAACGCGTCACTATGCGTAATTTCAGCCCATGGGCAGGGTTAGCTCTGGGAGTGGCTCTAGCCGATCAGATCAGCAAACGCTGGATCATGGATTGGATGGGGTCAGACCCCATTCGCCGTATCAACGCTTATTTTGACCTGGTGCTAGCCTACAATCAGGGCGCTGCCTTTAGTTTCCTCGCCAACGCCAATGGCTGGCAACGCTATTTCTTCAGCTTCATTGCCTTGGCAGCCCTCCTGTTCATGGGTATTCTGGTCTATCGCCATGCTGAAAATCGCCGTTTTTGCCTCGGCCTCAGCTTGATCATGGGAGGGGCCCTCGGCAACCTGATTGACCGTGTGCTGGTTGGAACGGTAACCGATTTCATTCAATGGCATGTGGGCAGTTATTACTGGCCCGCGTTTAATCTGGCAGACTCGGCCATCACCATCGGTGTCGCCATTCTGCTGTGGGATGGCCTGAAGACAAGCAAATGACTGACTGGAACAAACTGATCCAAGCCAAAATTGCCGTGACCCGAAGGGAGATGAAACCCGGACGTGTCAACGCCAATGTGCGTATTCCACAGGGTCAAACCGAAGTCCATGATTTTCCGATTCTGGACCTGGGCATCCAACCCCACATTCCTCTGGATCGTTGGCGCCTCCGGGTATTCGGTCTGGTACGACTTGAGCAGGATCTGGATTGGGCTGCCTTTCAGGGGCTACCCCAGACCACGTCAATATCCGATTTTCATTGCGGGACCCGTTGGTCGCAGTTGGACATGGCATGGCGTGGCGTCCTCGCGCGTGACTTGCTTGCTCTGGCCAGTCCGCTGGAGGCGGCCCAGTTTGTCACGCTCCATGGCTATGATGACTACACGACCAATTTACCTTTGACGGCTCTTCTGGATGACGACGTCATTATTGCGCACAGCTGGTCAGGTCACCCGATTCCGCGTGACCATGGCGGTCCGGTACGAATCATCGTACCGAAACGATATGCCTGGAAGGGCGCCAAATGGCTTAAAGCGATTGAACTGCACGAACGGGACCGCCCCGGTTTTTGGGAGGTGCGTGGATACCACAATGAGGGCGACCCCTGGAAGGAAGAACGTTTCGGTTGGCCAGGTGGGGATGCGCTGTAATGCCTCTGCCCCACTCTCCCATCCCTCTTATCCTGGCCAATCCCCGGGGGTTTTGTGCCGGTGTGGATCGTGCCATCGAAATCGTTGAGCGCGCCCTGGAGCGGTACGGTGCGCCCATTTTTGTGCGGCATGAAGTGGTCCACAACCGCTTTGTCGTCGATAACCTCAAAAGCAAAGGGGCTGTTTTCATCGAGCACCTGAGCGAAGTCCCCACCGGTGCCACCGTCATTTTCAGTGCCCATGGCGTTTCATTGGCAGTCCGGGCAGAAGCCGATGCGCGCGGACTGCATGTGTTTGACGCAACCTGCCCCCTGGTCACCAAAGTCCATACCGAAGTGGCGCGCCTGCACGCAGCGGGTCGTGAAATCGTCATGATCGGACACCGCGGCCACCCGGAGGTGGAAGGAACACTGGGACAGGCGCGTGACCGCATTTACCTGGTTGAAACCCCTGAGGATGTGGCCAACCTCGCCATCAGGCATCCGGACCAGTTGTCCTATGTCACCCAGACCACCCTGTCGGTGGACGATGCCCAGCGTGTGATACAGGCGTTGCGCCTGCGGTTTCCAGCCATTCAGGGGCCGCGAAAAGACGATATCTGTTATGCCACTCAAAATCGTCAGGATGCCGTTAAAGTCTTATCAACCCAGGCTGACCTGGTCATCGTTGTAGGTTCCCCCACCAGCTCCAACTCCAATCGGTTACGCGAAGTGGCCGCTCACCGGGGCATTGACGCCTACATGGTGGATCGGGCCGACGACCTCCAGCCGGAATGGCTGGTCGGGAAAACCCGGATCGGCGTCACGGCAGGGGCCTCAGCCCCGGAAGTGCTCGTGAACGAAGTGGTCGAACGCCTTCAGGCGCTGGGGGCGGGGGGGGTCCATGAACTGAAGGGAACACCGGAAAATGTCGTGTTCCCCTTGCCCAAGGCATTGGGGTAATTGAAATTTTGCGCCAATCCGGGCTATATTAGGGAATCCTAGGCCTCAAACAACGGAAATTTTGCCTCCAACCATGGAAACCCAGACCCCGGATCGTTCTCATGTCGCTGAACTACTACGTCAGCACGACATCATTCCAACGCACCAGCGACTGGTTATTGCCAAAGCCCTCTTTTCGCGGCGACAGCACCTTTCCGCCGATCAGCTGTTGGCTCTGGTCAATCAGGAACATTCGGAAGTTTCCAAGGCAACAATCTATAACACGCTCAATTTGTTAGAAAAAAAAGGGCTGGTCCGGGAAGTGATCATCGACCCTGATCGCGTGTTCTACGACACATACACGATCCCGCACCATCATTTCTTCGACGTGGATTCCGGCATGCTGATGGATATCGAATCCGAAGAATTGCGTGTGGAAGGACTGCCCAAGCTCCCTCCGGGAATGATTCAGGAAGGGGTGGATATCGTCGTACGCATCCGGCACCAATAAAAAAACACTTCAAAATTCATGTCGTATCCTCCCGTCCTCCTCATTGGTGGCAGTGGGTTTGTGGGTCGTTCTGTCACGGCACGACTGGTGGAGCGCGGATATTCTGTCATCATTCCCACGCGCCTTCTTTCCCGCCCGCACCAGAACCCACGGACGCATCAAATCCAATGGGTGGAGGGATCCGTACATGAACCGCAATTTCTGGAATCCTTATGCCATCAGATCGGGCCTGCGGGAACGGTCATCAACCTGGTGGGGCTGCTTCATGACAAACCTGCAAAGCCATATGGGTTACAGTTCAAGGCAGCGCACGTGGATCTGGTGCAAAGGATCCTGGACAGCATGAAGGCCCGGGGGGTGCGGCGTATTCTGCATATGAGCGCCTTGGGCGCAGACCGTGCCGGCCCTTCCATGTACCAGCGCAGCAAAGGAGAAGGAGAACAGCGCGTCCGCACCAGCGATCTGGACTGGACCATTTTCCGGCCTTCGGTCATTTTTGGAGCACACGACAATTTCATCAACCTGTTTTCAAAACTTGCCCGGCGCTTTCCCGTCCTGCCGCTCGCCTGTGCCACGGCCCGATTTCAGCCCGTCAGCGTGGAAAATGTGGCTGAGGCTGTGGTGCGCTCCCTCGCCATGCCGCAGACCCTAGGTCAAAGCTACGACCTGGCCGGCCCCGAGATCCTGACCCTGGCCGAGTTGGTGCAATTTGCGGCTCGACGCACCGGACATACTCGCCTCATCGTATCCCTTCCTGCCTGGTTAGGGACGCTGCAGGCCCTGATGTTTGAAGCCCTGCCTGGCCCCATGCTGATGTCACGAGACAATCTTGCATCGATGCGCCTGGACAATGTCCTGCCTTCGGGCGCTCCGCTCACTCTCGACACCGTTTTCGGCATTCAGCCCGAAACTCTCGATAGCCTGCTGAAATGAATCGCAACCCGCCATCTCCCCGGATCGCCCTCGTCACCGGAGCAGCCAAACGGTTGGGGAAAAGCATGGCTCTGGCGCTGGCCGAAGCAGGTTGGGATATTGTTGTCCATTATCACCGTTCGGAGTCCGAGGCACAGGCAACGGTGACTCAAATCAGGGAAAGGGGTTGTTCTGCATTGGCCCTCCAGGCCGATCTGGCTTCACCCGCCGAGGCAAGTGCCTTGATTCCAGCCTGCATCGAGCGCATGGGGCTACCTCATTG
>DAIDTL010000113.1:0-612 GCA_027457225.1 Ferrovaceae bacterium | reverse complement strand
CCTCATTGCCTGATCAACAATGCCTCCCTTTTTGAATTCGACGACGGGCAAAGCATTCGTCCCGAGATGCTGGGGCGTCATATGGCGATCAACTTGAGCGCTCCGCTGGTGCTGTCACGCCAGCTGTATGAAGCGCACCGTCAGCAAGACCTGAACAACCCGACACGGGAGCGCGCTCCCGGAGTCATCATCAATCTGCTGGATCAGAAACTCATCAATCTCAACCCGGATTTTTTATCCTATACGCTCTCAAAAGCCGCTTTGGAAACTGCAACCCGGTTGCTGGCACAATGCTATGCGCCGGTGTTGCGCGTGGTTGGGCTGGCTCCCGGAATTACGCTGCCCTCCGGCTCCCAGTCCGAAACGGACTTTGCCCTGGCACACCACAATACCCCGCTCGGGCACGCTTCGTTCCCGGAAGATATCGCCCAGGCTGCCGTCTATCTGGCCTCAGCACACGCCATTACCGGGACCACACTGTACGTGGATGGCGGTCAGCACCTGCGATCCTCCTCGAGGGATATCATGTTCAAGTCCTGACGCACCACACCCATTCCGGTATAATTCCTGATCCCCAGGGCTGATGTAGCTCAGTTGGTAGAGCAACTGATT
>DAIDTL010000112.1 GCA_027457225.1 Ferrovaceae bacterium | reverse complement strand
GAGTGGGTTTGTTCCCGCGCCAAAACTGAGGAGTTGCACACCCCGTTTGAACAGCTGACGGGTCAACGCTAAAGGAACGCACAATGAATGCACAGTGGAAGATGGATCCGCAAAGCCTGGGCCTTGTTCCCATGGTGGTGGAGCAGAGCGGGCGCGGAGAGCGGGCCTATGATATTTTTTCGCGCCTGTTAAAGGAGCGCGTCATATTTCTGGTGGGCCCTGTCACGGAAGATACGGCCAATCTGGTGGTGGCCCAAATGCTCTTGAGTCCGAAAATCCGGACAAGGATATCAGCCTCTATATCAACTCGCCCGGGGGCTCGGTCTCCGCAGGGTTGGCCATCTATGACACCATGCAATTCATCAAGGCTGACGTTAGCACCACCTGTATCGGTATCGCAGCCAGCATGGGTGCTTTCCTGTTGGCTGCAGGCGCAAAGGGGAAACGTTATTCACTGCCCAGTTCGCGAGTCATGATTCATCAGCATTCTGGCGGGGCTTCAGGGCAGGCCTCAGACATCGAAATCCAAGCCAAGGAAATCCTTTACCTGCGTCGTCAATTGAATGAAATGATGAGCCGTAATACGGGGCAGTCCATCGAAGTCATCGAGAAGGACACCGACCGGGATAATTTCATGAGCGCGGAGGAAGCACGCCAATATGGCATTATTGACCAGGTGTTGACGACACGAGCAGAATCCGCTGCGTGATCTCTGGGGCAGAACAGGTTAAACTGACACCGTAAGTGCCGAAAACTCGGGTGTTTGTCCATCGGGTGTTTGTTTGAAGGAATTGTGTCCATGACAGAAAAAGCCGGCAACGAGAAGTTGCTCTATTGTTCATTCTGTGGGAAAAGCCAGCACGAGGTTCGCAAACTGATTGCGGGACCGTCGGTGTTCATTTGCGACGAGTGCATCGAGCTGTGTAACGACATCATTCGTGAAGAGATTCAGGGCGCCGAAGTCAAGAATGTCAAAACTGAACTGCCTTCGCCGCAAGAGATTGCCGAGATCCTTGATCAGTACGTCATTGATCAAACCCAGGCCAAAAAGATTCTCGCGGTTGCTGTCTATAACCACTACAAACGCTTGCGTAACCAGAGCAAGGATCGCGACATAGAACTTGCCAAGAGCAATATCCTTCTGATTGGCCCCACCGGCTCCGGCAAAACCCTGTTGGCCCAGACACTGGCGCGCTTGCTCAATGTCCCCTTCGTGATTGCGGATGCAACAACTCTGACCGAAGCTGGGTATGTGGGTGAAGATGTCGAAAACATCATTCAAAAACTTTTGCAAAAATGCGATTATGATGTCGAAAAAGCGCAACGCGGCATCGTCTACATCGATGAGATTGACAAGATTTCACGCAAGTCGGATAACCCTTCCATCACTCGCGACGTCTCCGGTGAAGGGGTTCAGCAGGCACTACTCAAGCTGATCGAGGGCACCGTGGCCTCGGTCCCGCCCCAAGGAGGCCGCAAGCATCCTAATCAGGAGTTCGTTCAGGTGGACACCACCAACATCCTGTTTATCTGTGGTGGCGCTTTTGGTGGACTGGACAAGGTCATTCGCGACCGCTCTGATCGCAGCGGCATCGGATTTGGCGCTGAAGTAGTCAGCAGGGATGGGCGCGATGCCAACCAGTTGCTGTCGGGGGTCGAGCCCGAGGATCTCATCAAATTTGGCCTGATCCCGGAGTTTGTCGGGCGTCTTCCTGTTGTGGCCACGCTGGAGGAACTGCATGAAGACGCCTTGGTGCGAATCCTCACTGAGCCGCGCAATGCACTAACGCGCCAGTATCAGAAACTGTTCTCCATGGAGAATGTCGAACTTGAGTTCCGTCCTAGTGCCCTGCGTGCCATCGCCAAAAAGGCGCTGACGCGTAAGACCGGGGCGCGGGGACTGCGTTCCATTATCGAGCATGTGCTGCTTAACACCATGTTTGAACTGCCATCTTTGCAAAACGTGACCAAAGTGGTCATTGACGAAGGTTGCATCACAACAGAGACGCCACCGCTGTTGATTTACGCTGATCAGCACAAAGTTGCTGGCGTTTGAGGTCGGGAGGGCCTTTCTCCATTGAAATCATGGAAAAAGGCCCCACATAAGCTGTAACTGAAATTTTGCGAGACCCCCACATGACCTCTCTTTTCGAATTAAATCAGGAACCTCTCCAATTACCCCTATTGCCGTTGCGGGACGTTGTTGTATTCCCGCACATGGTGATTCCGCTCTTCGTAGGCCGCCAAAAGTCCATCAAGGCGCTTGAAACCGCCATGGAAGCCGGAAAGAACATCCTGCTGGTAGCCCAGAAGTCTGCAGCCAATGACGAGCCCAAACCCGAAGAACTGTATGACGTGGGGAGCGTGGCCAGCATCCTGCAAATGCTCAAATTGCCGGATGGAACCGTTAAAGTGCTGGTCGAAGGTGCCGAACGCGCCAGGATTATCAGTGTTTCCGATGTCAAGACACATTTTATCGGGGAAGCCGAAGGAATTCCTGCACCCGGCAGCGCGCATCCCGAACTCGAGGCGATGCGTCGTACTTTATTGACCCAGTTTGATCAGTTCGTCAAACTCAACAAAAAGATACCCCCCGAAGTGCTGACTTCCTTTTCCAATATTGATGACGCCGGTCGTTTGGCAGATACCATTTCCGCGCACTTGCCTCTTAAGCTGGAACAGAAGCAGCAGATTCTGGAAATGTTTGATGTCAAGGAGCGTTTTGACCACCTGCTGTCTTTGCTTGAAAGCGAGATCGACATTCTTCAGGTGGAAAAGCGTATCCGCGGGCGTGTCAAGCGTCAGATGGAAAAAAGTCAGCGCGAATACTATCTCAATGAGCAGGTTAAGGCCATCCAGAAAGAGCTGGGTGACAGCGAAGAAGGCGCCGATCTTGATGAGCTTGAGAAAAAAATCAAGAATGCGCACATGCCCAAAGAGGCAAAAACCAAAGCGGATGCCGAGTTCAAGAAGCTGCGCCTGATGTCCCCGATGTCTGCCGAAGCCACGGTAGTCCGCAACTATATCGACGCGCTGGTAGGCCTGCCCTGGAAGAAGAAAACCCGGGTCAGCAACAATCTCGAGACCTGTGAGCGCATTCTGGATGAGGATCATTACGGGTTAGACAAGGTGAAGGAACGTATTGTCGAGTACCTTGCGGTTCAAAGTCGTGTGGACAAGGTCAAGGCCCCGATACTGTGTCTGGTGGGCCCTCCTGGCGTCGGAAAGACCTCATTGGGGCAATCCATTGCTCGGGCGACCAATCGTAAATTTGTGCGTATGGCGTTGGGCGGAGTGCGAGACGAGGCGGAGATTCGCGGCCACCGTCGCACCTACATCGGTTCCATGCCCGGCAAGATTCTCCAGAACATGACCAAAGTGGGCGTACGCAACCCTTTGTTCCTGCTGGATGAAGTTGACAAACTGGGGCAGGATTTCCGCGGTGATCCGTCGTCTGCGCTGCTGGAAGTGCTGGATCCCGAACAGAACCACACCTTCATTGATCACTATGTGGAGGTGGAATACGACCTTTCTGACGTGATGTTCGTAGCTACAGCCAACACCCTCAACATTCCGGCCCCGTTACTGGACCGGATGGAAGTCATTCGGCTGGCGGGGTATACCGAAGACGAGAAGGTCAACATCGCTCGGCAATACCTGTTGCGCAAGCAACTGAAAGCCAATGGCCTGATGGATCGTGAAATTTCCATCACCGAGTCGGCGTTGCGCGACATTGTGCAGTACTACACACGTGAGGCCGGCGTACGTGCGATGGACCGCGAAATCGCCAAGATTTGTCGCAAGGTGGTCAAGGCCCTGTTGCTTTCCAAAAAACCAGCCAAAATCACGGTATCGTCACGCAATCTCGAAAAATATCTTGGCGTTCGCCGTTACACATTTGGAATCGCCGAAAAAACAAATCAGGTCGGACAAGTCACCGGATTAGCCTGGACAGAAGTCGGTGGCGAGTTACTGACCATTGAGGCGGCCAAGCTACCGGGGAAGGGCAAGATGACCACCACCGGCAAACTGGGTGATGTGATGCAGGAATCCATCCAGGCAGCGCTCAGTGTGGTGCGCAGCCGCGCCCGTAATTTAGGGATCACCGATGATTTTTATGAGAAGACGGACATTCATATTCATTTGCCGGAGGGGGCCACGCCCAAGGATGGGCCCAGTGCAGGGATTGCCATCGCCACAGCGATGGTTTCCGTCCTGACGGGAATTCCTGTGCGCGCCGATGTGGCAATGACCGGTGAAATTACATTGCGCGGTGAAGTATTGCCAATTGGCGGATTGAAGGAAAAACTGCTGGCGGCGCATCGCGGCGGGATCAAAACAGTCCTGATTCCCGAGGAAAACACCAAGGATCTCGTTGAAATTCCAGAGAACATCAAAAACCGATTGGATTTACATCCAGTGCGCTGGATTGATCAAGTATTAACTTTGGCATTAGAACACGCACCGGTTCCGACCGACCCTCTGGAGGTGGCAAAATTGCCCGCGCCACTTGCAGAAGCAGTGAC